>JAEOSA010000029.1 GCA_016840595.1 Candidatus Hermodarchaeota archaeon
ACTGTCTGGGGTGCAAATGCAGTAAGTGTGATTCGAGTTGCTCTCCAGAATCAACAAGGTCGGGTTTTAAAAGAAACCTCCGCTGGGACCGTACCCTCGGCAGCATATTAAGAACAATAAATGTACCCCTGAACCAACGGAAATTTCCTAAGAAATTATAGTGGATTTCTTGGGTTTCAGTGCTTATCTGCAAGGTCCTTTTTTACAGCTTCATAAAAACTTACTTCGTCTTCTCCGCGGCGTTTAACTGTGATTTTTGGTTCGACTCCTTCTAATTTGCGTTGAACCATAATAACGCCAGTTTTGGGGATGCGGTTAATCAGTTGTTGTCGTAAATAGAGTGCAATGGCTAGATCTTCAATACGATTTGCAATCTTCGGTTTCGTTTTCTTGAGTTTTTCCAGGTATGACACGGCATCTGGCAAGAACAACTGTTGAATCAGTTGTTCCCTTTCTTTTTCACGATCAGCTACTAATGATTCGACGGCTTCGCGGCGCTCTTGCTCTTTGATTAACGCTTGCATTTTCCGTTCACGGATGCGTTTGAGTTCATCAGATTCATTCGACATATTAGAGCACCAGGCTGTGACGGTTGGCATCAGTCCACTACTTTTATAGGTTTCGGGTTTGCTCAATTCCTTTCTAAGGGCGTAGTCATCAATTCGGGTGCACACATGAACTGTCATTCAAAATCTCACTCAGCGATTCTTGTCTACACAATGGTCACATTATTGATACTCATGCTTCTCCCACTTCCAGTTAATTCTTCAAAAGAATACACAGCTGTCAATGAATATTCAATTCTTCCACAACAATGCTGTTTGGAATTTAACGGCACTCGCGCCTTCACATATTTAGAAGATCAATGTGCCTTTGGTCCACGTCCGCCGGGTTCAAGTAACCTCACGGCTTGTGGCGATTACATTATTGCATCACTGGAAAACCAAGGTTGGAACATACAAACGCAAACTTGGACACACCAAGATACTCCACTTCGTAATATTATCGCAGGTGCTAGCAACTCACCACGTTATGTATTACTTGCCCATTACGATACTCGACCCATAGCTGATATGGATCCAAACCCAGAAAATCGGACACAACCAATTCTAGGGGCTAATGACGGCG
Source organism: Candidatus Hermodarchaeota archaeon (assembly GCA_016840595.1). Next base: position 1,129 of record JAEOSA010000029.1, read on the forward strand.
CCAGTGGCGTCGCTGCACTTCTCGAGCTAGCCAGTGTTCTTCCAGAAGAAGCACAAAACGCAGTCACTCTTCTCTTTGTTGATGCCGAGGATTCAGGAAATTGGAATGGATGGGAATATATTGTTGGATCAACCTACTACGTGAACAGTCTAACGGAGTATCAGAAAAACAACATCCAAGCTGCAGTCCTTCTTGATATGATGGGTGATGCAGATTTACAATTGAAACACGAGCTCAGCTCTACCCCCTCCCTCGTCAATGCCATTTGGCAGATTGCTGCAAATCTTCAGTATGATGATGTGTTTCTCGATGTTCCTGGCTATAACATCGGTGATGATCATCGCCCATTCTTGAGGGCAGGAATTCCCGCTGTTGATATTATTGACTTTGATTATCCTCCATGGCACACTCTAGAGGATACGCCCGATAAGTGCTCTCCTGACTCCTTAGAAGCCGTAGGACAGGTCGTTGAAGATTTCGTACAACAACAACTGGTTGCCCCCACCATTTTCCGAGTAACGGATCCTTGGCTTTTACCTCTCATTTTTGCATTAATGGTTCTTGTTATGGTCGTAATTGTGCTGATTCTATTAGTTCTTTGGCGAAAACGTCAACGTGTTGATTATAATTAAATTAGCTCTCTCCCTGAAGTCACGAAAATCGGGGTTAAACCAAACATTTTAAAGTTATAGCCAGAGTATCGATTCCACTCACCAATATTGCGGAGGAGGTTTCTAGCTCCTTCTGTAATAGGTCACAAGACAATCTGGTGAAACTAGAATACAATACAACAAGAGATGGAGGAAATATCCTAAAATGTCTAAAGAATCTAAGTCTGCTGAGACTAAAAAAACAAAAGCAACCAAAGCGAAGGAAACCAAAGCAAAAGAACCCAAAGCTGAAGAGCCAAAGGCCGAAAAAACTCCGAAGAAAGAGGAGAAAAAGGCTGAAGCAAAGTCCCGACGTGATGAAAGCGTAGTATTCGTGGGCAGTAAACCACTAATGAGCTATATTACTGCCTGTGTTACTCAACTCAATCGAAATCCAGAGGAACTAGTCATTAAAGCGCGTGGTCGAGCCATCAGTCGTGCTGTGGACGTAGCTGAAGTTTTACGAAATCGCTTCATGACTGATCTTGTCGTTAGCGGAATTGAAATCTCCACTGAACAAGTCAAAACTGCCGAGGGTAACGTCGCAAACGTCTCAGCTATGGAAATCACATTGATTCGCGGGTAGAAACAGGTCTAAGAGCCATCTACGAACAACGAATCAACCAAACTATCAGATATCGCCTGAAAGCCAATCCGGCAGGTGAGAACGCCTCATTGCCCTCAGGCAAGAGCGTTCATCCCCTTCTTCTTTTAAGCCGGGTAAGCGGAGCGGATATTCCTAATATTATAATTACTACTTAGTCCACTCGATAACAAAGGTTGCCAAAGAGGTCAAACGAATGAATCAGCAAAAAAGAGTAGTCATCCCGACGGTAGTACAAATATTGGCAATTGGGGATTCAAATGCTGAATTTGTATTTCCACAACTCGAAAAGATGCCAGGTTTTGGTCGCGAAGTTGTCGTGCCTGAAATGATGACTCGGGCTGCAGGATCCGCAACAAATTTTGTTATTTGTGCAGCTAGCCTTGGTGTCAAAACAGGATTTGCTGGTCGTCTAGCTGTTGACCAATTTGGCGAAGTCGTGTTGAAAGCTTTTCGAGAAGTTGATATCGATACTCAATGCTTGCGGCTCGTAGAGGATTCCTCGACAGGAGTCACAATTGCCATGATACGCGAAGATGGCGAACGGGCTTTTGTCACCTTCAAAGGAACAAATGCCCAGCTTCAATTGGATGATCTTGAAGTATGTCTCAAACAGGATCCACCACCCCGATGGGTTCATTTAGCTGGATATAATCTTCTGGATGCTCTTCAAGGGCGACCTTCAGTGGAATTATTAAAACTAGCAAGAACCCGGGGAGCTACAACGTCGTTCGATACAGGCTGGGATCCTGCTGGCTGGTCAGGTGATACTGTTGAAGAGATTAAAGAAATTCTTCAATTTGTTGATGTGTTTTTCCCCAACGGTGATGAAGTCAAGGCATTAACAGGTGAGCGTAGCCCACGGAAAGGAGCTCAACAACTCATCGAAGCTGGAGCTCCTGCTCTCGTAATAAAACTAGGCAAGAAGGGCTGTTTACTTGCAACAAAACGTGATCAATATCTTATACCGGCCTTCGATGTTGAAGTTCAGGATACTACAGCGGCGGGTGATGCATTTGATGCTGGCTTCGCTGTGAGTATGATTTCTGGAGCCACTATGGGTCGGGCTGCGGTCTTCGCCAATGCGGTGGCTGCTCTACGAGTTTCCCGCATGCCTGGACAAACGCTATTTCCTAACCTTCAAGAAACGACTGCCTTTTTGATGCGGAAGCGACCATTAGAGACTTGAAAAGACTTGACGTCCACCAACATAGGTCTCAAGTACCTTGAGATCCCTCAAGTTCTCAGGTTTCAGGGTGAAGGGATCTGCGGAAATGCGTATGAAATCAGCTAGTTTTCCGAGGGCAAGCGACCCTTTATCTTGTTCTTCAAAACTAGCATATGCTGCATCAGCAGTATAGAGTCGAATCGCTTCCTCCACAGTGATTCGCGTTGCAGGGTTAGGGTGAGTCACAGCCGAATAGATTCCATAAATCGGGTCCATCGGCATACAATCAGATCCAAACGCGACTTTGATACCTGCATCTAGAATTTTCCGGAAATTGTTTAATTGATGAGCACGTTCCGAACCCAAACGGGAATCATACATCTCTCCCGGGAGTCCCCATCGATGCACAAAATTCGGTTGTTGGAGCAAAAGCATATCCAACTTTTTCACTCGGTCCATTAACGGTTGTGTAAGAAATTCAGCATGGATGATATTATGCCGAAGCTCTTTCACGAGCTTGGCTTTACTCACTTGTTCATGCGCTCTCAAAACCACGTCAATCCCCCGGTCACCGATAGCATGAGTACTTACTTGGAGCCCCAATTGGTTGGCAGTTTTGAGAAGGAATCGATACTCCTCTTCATCGAAGAGTAGGAGGCCGTCAGATTTTGGGTAATCTTGGTAAGGTTGAGAAAGTGCTGCGGTCTGGGCTCCGAAGGATCCATCTATGAAAACCTTCACACCGCCTAACCTGAAGTAATCGTCTCCTAGTCCGGTAGGTAAGCCTAGCCCTGCAAGCTTATCCAATAGTTGAGTTTCAAGATTGGCATACACCCTTACGGTAAGTTGTTGGGCTTGGCGGACTTTGATGAACGCTGCAACGGTTGGTAACTGTCGGCGGTATAGATTCTCATGTACGGATGTGACACCAACGCTGTTTGCGAAGCGACATGCTGCAATAATAGATTGAGCCAAATCTTCTTCTTCGGTTTCCAATTTCCTGGTATCAATGGGAATATCACGGAGAACTCCTGTTGGTTCACCAGTGTCAGTGTCTTTATCAACTCCAGGGTCCGTTGCATCAATGTCTAATTGTTTAAGCGCTGCTGAATTTGTGCTTACTAGATGTCCACATACTCGAATCAACACGATTGGATTCTCAGGAGCAATAGGGTCTAGGTCCTCTTTTGTTATGTAACGAGGAGTTGTCCATTTGCTTTCATCCCAGCTGTAACCTAATATGAGCTTACCAGGTGGACTCTTTTTCACCCGTTCCCTAACTAATTGAATAACTTCTTCTGCGGCTGTAGTGTCACCAAGATCAAGGTGGATTAATTTGCGACCAAGCCCAGCCAAATGGGCATGAGTGTCAATGAATCCCGGAAGCACAGTATAGCCTTTTCCATCAATGATATCTTTGGCATTCTCAAAAAGTGGTTTCAATTCCTCCTCTGAGCCAAGTGCGAGAATCCGTCCATTCGTAACCGCCATCGCTGCAGCTCTAGGCATAGCAGGATCCATGGTGATGATGTTAACATTATGAATAATGAGATCAATCTGAAATGGCAAGTTATTCTGACTCCTTGCGCCTCTTATGGCTCAGACCTTTTTGATATTTCATTCGGACGAATGACAAAGTTACTCACATCATACTAGAATGATAAATAGAACATAGACCTGAAAGAAGAAGACCCTGAAGGTGAGTAGAAAATGAAAACAGGTAAGAAGGTCGCCATTGGGATAATTATCATTGTAATAATTTCCGCTGGAATTTATCTCGGATTAGCATTTCCCTCTCCGGTGCAATCGACACCAGTTAGTCTTAGTGGGGTTCTTTCCTCAACGAATATTCCGGGAACGATTAACTGGCCGAATTCACAGATGCAGGTTACTATAACGCTCACATCCGTTACTGCCGTCTGGGGATATGAAATTCGAGATGCATCGAATGCTGTGCTCAATGCTTCACTTTCTATTGATACATCGACAACAACCGTTACCACACCCTGGCTCGATGTTTCTGGTTCTTACACCATCACGATTGTCTGTGCTCTAGGAAGTCTAGAAGGCACTGTAACCGTGTATGCTCGTGGTTTTCCGTTCCTCACGCCATAAGTACGAAGAGTTATTTCTTCCTGTGTCCTCATCAATCTACAAGTTCTCTAATTCATATAGGTGTACTAAGGTGGAGGAACCTAGTAACTGGGTTGTTATAATTCGAGGCGAGGCTGAAGGCCAAGAGGTTCGGGTGGCACTCGATTTTCAGGATGCAGAATCCCTTCTTTCTCCCTCTACGGTGGTTGTAGGTGAATCCTTCCTTAGTCAACTGCTAGAATTAATTCGTCAAAATTATGAATGGGCTATCAAAACGGTCATCGAAGAAGTGAGAACTCCTCAGGAAACTCCTCTTTCCTTGGATACACCATTATTCGTAATCCTCACTAAAAGTCATCCTCGCGGACTATCAGCTGGAGCTCTTTTTATCACCGAAGACTATGGGCTTGAAAACAGTGAATCACAACCAGCCAAAGCTCCACATACTGAATCCTCTCTTCTGAATGCTACGACTCGGTTCATCTTAGTGGGCCTCTCACCCGTAGGTTTCGCTGCAGCATGTGGTGAAGATAAACGTCTTTTTACACGCTTTATCTCCCGTTTGCTAAAGCGCCCTCACCGGTTTACTGAAGTCTCGCTACTCCTTCCTCAGAAGATTCGTGCCTGAGTGTGTTTCAAGATTTTTTAGCTTTTATTACAAGGAAGAACGGCACACGTCTTTCGCGTTCAAAAAACGGTGCGTCCGTTGATGGACGTGGTTCTTCAAAAGTTAATATCTGAAACCCTGACTCGATAACCGTATTAACATAGGTACTGATTGTTCGATGGAAGAAACTGAACTTCTGTGGAAATCCCTTTCCTGTTCGACTCTTCCATCTAACCTGGAACTCTTTTTCGGTGTGATAGTTATCGGTTTTGAAATATTGCCCTTTTCGCCGACCTGTTGTAGGATCTTTTTCTCCAAGTTCCCATTGACCAGGACCATATATATTGAATGCAGGATGGACGACGGAAAAGATGAGAAAACCTCTTGACCGTAACACACGATGAAATTCTTGAAGACTGCTTTCTAGGCAATCCACATTGAGAAGTACAAGATTGCAGAGAACAATGTCAAACTGATTTGCTTGTAAGTCCTCCAACTGGCAAATATTTCCGACAAGATATGTAATATCAAAGTTTTGGGAGCGTTGTTTGGCTTCTGAAATCAGGCTAGGAGAAAAATCAACGCCAGTAACTTTTGCACCCTGTTGTACATAAAAACGCGAGAGGTAGCCTTCTCCACAACCAGCATCCAGAATGTGTTTTTCTTGCACATCTCCCATAAGCCGTTCAATGCATGGGTTGAGAATCTCACGATGATGTGGAGTGCCTTTTCTCTCGATTAACTTGGAATAAGCCCTCGCATTAGCCTGCCATTGACTCCGAAGAAGGTCGGTCATATTCCAGTTTTGTGGATAACGGTCTATTAGACTGTGACGTCTAGACTCTCTGTCATAAACCCGGTTATTCAGCTGCACTGTCAACGGAAGCGACGAGTCTTCCAGCATACCGATTAATGGCGAGTGTTAGAATCTGCATGATGAAAGTAATGATAATCACTCCGAGAGCGATCCAAACGGTTAGTAATCCAATCTCGTAGAAGAACACTCCAGTCAATCCCATTGAGGCTAGCCAGGCAACACCCCATAGATCTAGGATGTATTTCCAAAACAGATAGTATCCATAGATTCCTGCAACTAGCACAAATAGCACAGAAATCGCAAAGAGTGCAAGAATGGTTTTGGTCGCTGAATCGTCAGCATCGATATCACCGACGCCTTGCCCAACAATGAATTTTCTTACTCCCCGATGGAAGCGAAGGAAGATTCCGAGCAACCAAACGAAGACGAGAAATGCAAAGCCGCCAGCGAGTAACAAGACGAAGATAAAGATGTCTTCATTGGCTACTAGGTATCCCCAGATACCAGATAGCATTAACAAAAATACTACACCTGCTCCTAGGAGTATCAGAAACGAGAGAAGTTGCAAACCGAAGGTTATCGATCCAATTCCACCGAAGACGCGATCCCAGTCAAATGAACGCTTTTCCTCTTTGGTTGTAGTCATAATTATCACAGTGTTGAAGTGTTATTCCACTACTAACTGTGGTTTAGTCGAAAAAGATTTGCTTTTCTCTTACAGAATTAGTAAAATGCTCTTAGCCACCTTCCAGAAAAGAAGTAACTAGATACACACGTCATAATCACTTGGTTCTAGAATCAAGGCTTGTTTCATATTGGTTCTCGAATTAAAACGGTTAGAACGCTTTTTCCAGCTCATCAACAATTTTGGCGTAGCGTTTATGAACTTCCTTACCACCCAAGATCTCGTCGAAACGCTTGAAGTCAGCTTTCATTTTGTCTTTCTCTTCTTTACTAAGAACACCCACCATTGCTGGAAAGACATCGTCTTCTTCCATCTTAAAGTGAGGTTTCATAATTTTGAGATAATTGTTCACTGCATCTAGTATTTCTTCCCGGGCATCGGGATCTCCACGTCGATAGGCTCGGATGCCTTTATGCATCTCATTGGCGTAGTCAAGACCTTCAATGTGCTCTTCAATGAGGACAGCGATGTTATCTTGTACATCGTCTGATAGTTCCTCATCGTGCTCACGCATTTGATCAAATAAGATGTCTTCCTCTTTGCTGTGGTGTATCACATCAGCGTAACCGCGAATGAAATCTACGATCTTCCAGAAAACGGTGGCAGGTACTTCTTCTTTATCCTCAAGCTTATCGCGGACTTTCTCAATAATTTCGAAAACTCTGTCGACCAATTTGTGTTCTTCAAGTAGGATGTCAATTGGGTACATTGGAGGGCACCTCCAGTTCCAAAGTGTACCCACCTTGTTCACATCCTCTTCAAAAAACTTGCCTCTCTGCAACATGGATACAACTTTTAGTCTAAAACCACACATCAGAGCCTCTACAGAAATCAATGTGAAAGTGTTGGTAGTTCATCATGGTAGTGCCTCCCGAACTTTTTCTTGCTGGTGTCTTCATGGGAATCACAGCAGCTGCGCTATTCGGCATCTCTAATGTTTTCTATAAATCACAGAGCACTGAGATCCAGCCCACAGCAATCAATGCATTCAAAATGTGGATTGCACTTCCAGTCATGCTTATTGCTGTACTTCTCCTGCTCTACCCCACAGGGTTCAACGTGCCTCTCACTTCAATTCCCTTTCTTGCCGTGTCCATCATTTTTGGAGCGGGAATTGGTGATTTGGTGTATCTAACAAGTCAGTCACGCATTGGCGTTTCGCGAGCATTTCCAATTGCTATGATTTTTCCTCTTGTCACCTATTTTTTCTCTATCCTCTTTCTCAGTGAACCCCTGCGAATTACACGACTTGTAGGCGCTCTTCTTGCGGTGATAGGGGTGAGCCTCATCACTAGGGAACAAGCAAAACAACAATCAACGTCACAAAGTTTGGAAACTGAGGTTCGGAAAGGTTGGGATAAACTTGGGGTAGCTCTCGCCGTACTCGCGGCGTTCTGTTGGGCGACGGCAACTGTGGTTCTCCAAGTCGGTCTAATTGGAGTGGATCCAATTGATGCCAACCTGATTCGAGTCACGGTTGGTTCTCTTTTTCTTCTTCCGATATTTCTCCTTGCCCGTCAGCGTGGGATGCCAAAGCCGACTAAACGGGCATCAAAAATCGTACTGGTTGCTGGGTTTTTTGGGATGGGTATAGGCTCACTTTTGTATGTTTCCACAGTGGCAATTACTGGAGCAGCTGTTACCTCAGTAATTTCTGCTTCAGCTCCTTTGTTTGCCCTTCCCTTGGCGATCTTCTACCTAAAAGAAAAAATCACGCCATTAATTCTTCTTGGAACAGTGTTTACTGTGCTAGGAATTTGGCTTGTTATCCTCGGATTCTAGAAATCGTAGACTGATTGACGGGTAATTTGCGTTGATGAATACCATACAGGCTAGTGTTGTAGAAAAAGAATAGTGGCAGTTGAGTGGGATTTCACCATCAACTGCAATGATGGATCATTTCTTCAAATGTTTGAGAAACACGTTGTGATGATCTTCTTCATCAGCCAAAATTCCTTCAAACAAACTACGGGTGACAAAGTCTTCCTCTTCATCAGCTTGTTTGATTATGGTTCGATAGAGTTTTATCGCGCCTTCCTCCGCTTCGAGAGCGATTTGAAACATTTCACGCGGCGTCTTTCCGATTGTGATTGGATCTGGTTCAGTTGTGGGCTCTCCACCGAGGTAGTCAACGCGTTCTGCGATTTCCTCGGCATGTACCATCTCCGTTATTGCGATTTTTTTGAATATGCCTCCATGTGCCTCCGATTCCATTCCAGCCATCTTTACGTGGTTCCACATATACTCAACTGAAACACGTAATTCCCGGGCGATTCCTTTGTTTAAGAGGTCAAGTAGCTTCCTGCTTGCCATTCTGATTCGTTCTCCATTCTGTTATTTCTCTAAGAGTCCACTGAAAGTGTTATGGTGGTCTTCTTCATCTGCTAGGATGTCTTCAAAGAGTTTTCGTGTAACAATGTCGCCTTCATCGGATGCGGTCTTGATGATTTCTCGGTAGAAGGCAATTGCGCCCTCTTCAGCTTTCTTATCAAGGCTGAGCATTTCTTCAGGTGTCTTTCCCACAGTGATGGGGGCTGGTTTTGTTGTGGGCTCTCCACCGAGGTAGTCAACGCGTTCTGCGATTTCCTCGGCATGTTTCATCTCTGTTATTGCAACTTCTTTGAGGATGCCGCCCACTGATTCTGAATGCATCCCATATATCCGAACGTGTTGCCACATGTATTGAATACTCACTTGAAGCTCCATTGAGATTGCTTGGTTTAACATATCTATGAGTTTTTTACTCGCCATTGTCCTATCACCTTAAGTCAAGTGATTGGAAAGCGATAGGGTTGACTTTTCTATAAAGGCTTTCGAATTATGAGGGATTATTGGTGACTGAAGAAATGCAGAGATTATTTTTCACGGCCTCCAAGCCGACCATCAAGCATGAATAAAGCGCCTTGATTGTCGCCAATCATGCGAAGAAGATCAGCAACTCGTTGGGTTTGTTCTTCTTCCTCAACCTGCTCCTCATAGAACCAATTAAGCAAGGGAATAGCTGATTTATCACCCAACTTCTCCGCGAGTTTCCCAATCTTGAAGATACGTTCCGTTACAATCTTCTCATGCTCGTAGGCATTTTCCCATGCAGCCAAGGGCGAATCCCATTCCATGGTTGGACCTTCAATGGCTTTAAGAATCACACGTCCTGCACGATCCGAAACATGTTCCCAGAAGCGCATGGCGTGCTCGTATTCCTCAGCAGCTTGGATTTTCATCCAGTGAGCCATGCCATTCAAATTGATGGATTCGAAATAGGCTGCCATCGAAAGGTAGATGTAGCCTGAGTAAAGTTCAAAGTTAAGTTGATCATTAATTGCTTCTTGAAGCTCTTTGCGAATTTCCATGTATCATCACTTCAATAATTTTGGTAAATTGATGCAAGCGATAATACTTCTGCTTTATATTTGTAGTGAACTTCGCACACGGTCCTCCTTGACTTTTGACCTCGATACTTTTTTCACCAGTTCAATACTCTTTTAACACAGAGAAATCTAAACAGTGTTGAGCACAATGAAAGCCCTAATTATCATCGATATGTTAAATGACTTTGTCACTGGTTCACTCAAATGCGACCGCGCCCAACGAATTATCCCTAACATTCGTGCGCTCATCAATAGTTTCCATAAGAAAAAACTTCCAGTTATCTTTGCCAATGACAGCCATCTGGAAACCGATTTTGAAATGGATAAGTGGGGACCCCATGCCATTGAAGGCACAGAAGGTGCCGAAGTAATTCCCGAACTTCTCCCTGAAGAAGAGGATATTGTAATCGGAAAACACGTATACAGTAGTTTCTTCGAAACTCCATTGGATTCAGTATTACGAAGTCGAAAAGTTGACACGGTTGTCCTTACTGGTCTCCACACCCATCTATGCGTGCGACACACAGCCGCTGATGCATTCTTTCGAGGTTACAAAATCCTCATTCCTGAAGATGGCGTGGACTCGTTTACAGCGGAAGATCATGAATCCGGATTAGCATATCTCAAAGAATATTATGGGGCTAAAATTACTGACGCCAAATCTATTCTCAAAAAAGTCTCCAAGTAAAACCATTAGTCAGTTATCACTGGGAATGATGGCTAGTTCGAGCTAATCATAGACAGAAGTTGTTTCTGAATAGCAACCAACTTAGGTCGACTTGACTCATCTAAAGATTCTCTTAATGGCCATAATTTCTGGAAAATTGTGCGAACTTCCTTTTCAGAAAGAATATCAAGATTGTGGCTAGTTTCCAAAACATAGACCAGGTCAATGAACGCCTCCGTTGTTATCGATGATAACGGTTCAGACAAAATTTTCTTGATTAATGCCCTTTCCTCATCAACCAACAATTTGTCTTCCTGTTTGAAGAACTGATCCAGCTGTTCAAGATCACGCTGTGAAATTATCCACCCACTTCCTCCCAGATTCTCTTCAAGGTGCTTTATCTTAGAAGAACCTGTAAGTGCACAGATGATACTAGGTTGGGCTAGAACCCACGCAATAGCGACCTGTACAGGTGTTCTTTCATATTTTTGGGCTAGACTAACAAATTGGTCTTTAATCACTAACCCGGATTGAAATCGCGCTCGTTGAAAGAGCGGATCCATATTTCGGATATCTCCCGGTTCAAATTGGGTCTCTGGTCCATACTTGCCTGTTAATATTCCTCGACCCGTCGTACTAAATGCAATCCCTGCCACGTTTTCCGATTGACATAAGGGTAAAAGATCAGTTCGGGATTTACGGGCCACTGCGCTTAGTTCCATTAATAAAGTAAAAGGGTCACCGAGTTTGCAATATTGCCTCACACGCTCAGTAGGTAAGTGGCCTACGCCATAATATCGGATTTTGCCTTTGTCTACCAGTTCATCTAGAGCTCTAACTGTCTCTTCGACTGGGGTGGTTGGATCATCAAAATGAACTTGGTAAATGTCGATGTAGTCGGTTTGAAGATTTTTAAGGCTAAGGTCACAGGCTTCAATGATATAGTCCTTTGAGAGATTGAACTTCGTTCCTTCTCGAATACTAACTTTCGTTGCTAGGAGGATATCATCACGATAAGGTTTGACCGTAGCTCCGAGTATCTTTTCTGCGTCTCCATAACCTTCCGCCGTATCAAAAAAGTTCACACCTAATTCATGGGCATGGCGAAGCATCCGTTGAAATCCTTTGATATCAACTTTTCCGTAAGCTCCACTTAACGCGTAGCAGCCCACGCCTATTTCAGAAATCTTTAGATTTCTGTGACTCCGATACTCCATGCAAATGCAAAGAGAGCACTTTCAGAAAATAGTTTGTGCTTTTAGAAGAATTCACTGGTTATTCAGTTTGAAGAGAAGAACTAGCTTGTTCCAGTTGGGGGCTGAGTTTAACAGGGTAGATAGGTGAATCGGAGAGTAATCGATAGGGCTTTGGTAAACGGTTGAGTTGCTGTGTACAATACTCTCGACTTTCTTCCAGTGTCGGGAAGTGATACACCAGGCGTCCCTGTTCGATGATGGGAATCAATAAGGGTTCTGCGTCAGCAATCGACTCGTCCCATCTTGAAATAACATCACGATTAAACAGGCTATCGTCATCCAAAAGGCGATTAATCTGCTTGCGATAAGGTACCAATATCTTATCTGCACTGAGTTTAGTCTTTGGAATAGGATGACCGTCCTTTCCAATGCGCTCGACGAGTTTATACACGCCTGGTAGCGCTGAAACACCTCCTTCTCGCGTAATGGGATTGAAGTTAGCACCTGTAACTAGCCGGGTTCCGACACCAAATCCATCAATCGGGGCCTTTTCGCGAATCATCTCCTCAATTCGATATTCATCAAGATCGCTACTTGCGAAAATCTTCACATCTTCAAATCCAGCTTTGTCCAATATCTTTCGTGCTTCAAGACTAAGAGATACTAAATCTCCACTATCTAATCTTATTCCTTGTAATTTGTATCCTTGGTCGCGAAGCTCTTTACCAATAATGATGGCATTTCGCACTCCTTCTAACGAGTCGTAAGTATCGACCAGAAGGATGGTGTTATGGGGGAAAGATTTGCCATATTCACGAAATGCCTCAAGTTCGGTTGGACGATTCATGATAAAGGCATGGGGCATGGTGCCAATATACGGAATACCCCATTTCTTACCTGCCAGTACTAGCGATGTGCCCGTCGCCCCTGCTAAATAGGCTGCCCGAGCTGCAAGAATGGCGGCATCACGTCCATGAGCGCGTCGAGCGCCAAAATCCACTATTGTTCGATGCTCTGCAATGTCAACCATTCGTGTAGTTTTCGTAGCCACAAGTGACTGGAAGTTCATAACGTTAAGCAAATACGTTTCAAGAATTTGGACTTCAATGGTGGGACCTGTGACATTGATGATTGGCTCGTTAGGAAAGACAATAGTTCCCTCAGGCACTGCATGAATATCTCCACTAAATTTGAAGTTCATGAGGTAGTCTAAGAACCCATTTTTGAAATCCGGACCCGAAGTTGCTTCCAGCCACCCCAAATCTTTCTCTTCAAATCGCAGATTCATGATAAAGGCGATGACTTGTTCAAGACCCGTGGCAACAAGGTAGCTTCCAAAGGGTAACCGTCGGACAAAATACTCTTGCGTGACGACAGCATGATTGTCATGATCGAAATCGGTTTTCGCACTGGTTAACTCATAATAATCTAGAAACAAAGCCAGCTCATTTGGTGTGATTAATCCTAACCTTGGCTGTGGCATGCCAGTTACCTCCAAGAACTCCAATGATTACGCCTAGATGCGGGGTTGCCCGTTCAAAAGCGTTTAGGCAAAGACCCCATAGTAAGACCGTGGAGTATTTCCGTTATCTTATGAAAAGGCTTTTGGCAAAACACACACATTAACCCGTTTAGGAGGAAAACTTGTGTCTTCACGATTACAAATTGGCCAATCCGCCCCCCCGATCAAACTCTATGATGCAGATCTCAAACAAAGAACACTCAAAGAATTCAAAGGTCAGATTGTTGTCCTGGCATTCTTTCCAGGCGCTTTTACTGAAGTCTGCACACGAGAGTTATGTCATTTCAGAGACTCCTTAGCCAACTTCGAATCCATGAGTGCACAGATTCTAGCTATCAGTGTGAATGATCCTTTCACTAATCACGCCTTCAAGGAACAAAACCGGCTCATGTTCCCAATCCTTAGTGACTACAACCGAGTAGTCGTCCGTGCCTATGATGTCGTCCAGGATGGATTAGGAAAACTCAAAGACTACACAGCAGCTAAACGAGCAGTATTCGTAATCAG
>JAEOSA010000185.1 GCA_016840595.1 Candidatus Hermodarchaeota archaeon
ATATCTTGAGGAATTGATTGCCGAAGACGGTTCATTTGAACCTATAGCCGGGTTCAAATGGAGCCGAACTGTTGTACTGAATCCTGGAATACAAGATACAAAGTACCATGTACAACCTAAACTCTCAGGATATGAAGAAAAATTCATATTAAACCACGAAGCAGCGAGAGTAGATGAGAAGAGAAAACATATCATTGTACCAATTCTGAAAATCAAGAACGAAGTTGATTCAAAAATCGCTCAGAAAATTATGGGCATAATAGAAAAAAGTAGAAGTCAGCTACTTGATGATGAGGCTGCCTTAGCTAAAGAACTAGGTATTAAGATACTTGTGTACCCAGAAAGTATCTCCCTGTATGAAAGGACAAAAAGGATTTCTCTAAAATGGGTCGCGAAAACCAAGTCTAAAGTTGATACTATCAGGTGGGCATTACTCGCTCCAATAAATGCCTCGCGAAAAAAGAGAGAAGTGGAACTCTGGCTAGCTGGAAGACCAGAGGAAGTTGCTAGAGTACGAAAAGACCTTCTTTTGATTTAAAAACGGATTATTCATTGCCAAAATTCTTATAACCTCAAATTACAAACGAAATCAAACTCGAATGGGCCGGTAGATCAGCGGTAGATCGCCGTCTTTATCGGTATGATGCTATTATACCGGTGGCGAAGGCATGGCGGAGGCCCCGGGTTCAAATCCCGGCCGGTCCACCATTTCATCAACCCCCTTAACTCACCTCTAAACGAAAAGATTAATACCTGCTAAGTAATCCTTGCCGCACGTTAACGTGCTCTCTTTGAGGTCGACCGAATGTCACAGGCATATTATTGGAGAACCCGTGAAGACGCCGCTCTACTCGTCATCGCACTCGGGCTTTTCGGGGTCGTTCAGATAATTCTCTCCTACGTCATGGCGATGGTCTACTTGATCATCTCACCTGTTGTATTATCCTTTGTGCCCTTTGGGGTAATCCTTGCTCAAGGGGCAACGGTAGCAGTACTCGCCAATCTGCTGGCTGTTCGAGTCTTCCCCCACCGAGTACAACGCGGCGTTCCTCAACCCACTCCCGTGCGTCAATATACGCGCCGCTTTGCGATTTCCCTTCTTGCAATGGCTATAGTTTTGGGAATTTGGGGAGGAATTTTTGTTCTTATCTGGTACTTTTCCGCCTGGACTCAAATCGCATACCTTATAGGTTATCTAATCGGCAATACCGCTGGTGCCCTCGCAGCCCTAAGTCTGGTCACCCTTTTTGATTGGCTTTTCCTTCGGTAAAACGCATCCATGCAGAAGTCAATATTTCTCTAGCCTCTTGAAAAGAAGAAGTGGTGCCGACGGCGTGATTTGAACACGCGACAACGGGATTTCACACGTTACGCTGGACGCGGCAACGCCTTCAGTCCCGCGCTTTCGGTAAGCAGCACTCAACCCGCGGGTTGAGCTACTCCCGAGCTAAGCTACGTCGGCATTTGTGGTGGGCCGGCCGTGATTTGAACACGGGACCTCCGCCGTGTCAGGACGGCGTCATAACCAACTAGACCACCGGCCCAAAGCCAGTCAAATCAGATGGCGGTCTGTGTTTTCACGACACACGCCTTAATAAGTTTCTCCATATGCCCGTTCTCGTCCACGCTACCGGAGTGTTCGAATCCACTCGTCATGCAACGATGGTCGCTCTGGGGCGCCAGGAACTGCATGAAATTCCGTCTCAAGCTCCTGTACGATCTCTGTCAACTGGCCTTCAGCCGCTACGCAATCCAGAATGCCTTCTTCAAAATCGAAATTGATAGGTGGAAAGTTGATGCGGTGCATCAGAGTGATGAGTATGCCATTCAATTCGACACCAATGGCATACAGGCGGAGTGCGCGTAGCCATTGGGCAGGATTTCCCATTACGTCACCTTCAAAGGGCGCAACATAGTAGATGGGTTCAAACGTCACGATTGCGGCTCTACGTGCGTAATCAAGGAACTGTTGGTAATTTTCGACTTCCACGGGGGGAACATATTCCATTTGATCATTCTCCATGAGGCTCTACCTCCATTTAGGTGAGCTCTCCCACCCCATTGTTTCCAGTGGAGCCAGCACGGCTCTCGCGTGCATGGGGTGAACAGGAAACCTTTGCTTACAAACTATACATATCACTAATTACTTATAAATATTGTTATTACCTTATAAAAATAGATAAAAGTTGAAATTTTTCGATTAAAACCATAGTAAACGGGGTTTCCACTCAACAAACACAATTCCCACGCCCTCAGGCTAGTACCTTCAAAGAACGAATGATCGCAAAAGAGAAGTGGTGCGGTCGCCGGGAGTTTCGGGCTCACACGGAGCTCGTGTCAGCATTCGAACCCGGGTATTCGGCGTGGAAGGCCGAAATCATAACCACTAGACCACGACCGCCTTGGTACTCAAACCCTTACATATCCTTTAAGAATCTTACTTGTGGGGTTCTTTCACATCATCGGAGGATGATGGACCGCTACCAAGAATATCGATATTCCCGTCGGATGCCTCGTCTTCACCCAACCTTCTTATTGGATACGTTTTTCCCTGATTTTCCACCCCAATCGTTTCAGGGGATTGACCAGTAGAAAAGAATATTTTAACGTAATATTATCCTTTCATATCCAACATAAAATGTTACCTTGATATTAAATGGAAATTAAAGACAAACCTACTAGTGACATGGGATAGTTGTAATAATGGTTAGAAAATGGAAAATACTATCATTTCTATTGATGGTTATTCTATTCTCTCCACTTCTTATCATTAATATGAAACCCGCAACTACATTTGTTAATGCACTTAATTTCTCTTGGATTCGGAAATACGGTGGAGATAATTTAGATTATGGAAAATCACTTGTAAAATGCACTGATGACGGTTTTGCCATAATAGGTTCAACTAAGAGTTTTGGAGCTGGAAATCTAGATGTATGGCTAATACGAACCGATGATTCTGGCAACCTCTTATGGAACAAAACTTATGGTGGTATTGATGATGACTGTGGCTATGCTCTTGTGGAATGCAGTGACAGAGGCTTTGCACTAGTAGGTTATACCTCCAGCTATGGTGAAGGATCATCCGATTTCTGGTTAATTCGAACTGATTCCTATGGTAACCATCTATGGAATTTTACATTCGGGGGGGATAATGAGGAGACTGGATGGGCATTAGTGGAATGTGATGATGGCGGGTTTGCCATTGTAGGGTATACTGAAAGTTTTGGAAATAACCCACCTTATAAAGATGTGTTGGTAGTCCGCACTAATGCCACAGGATGGCATCTCTGGAATTGTACGTATGGTGGAATTTCCCAGGATTGGGGATTTTCTATAGTTAGGAATAATGATGGTTTTATCCTTGGTGCTAACACAATAAGCTTTGGCTCAGACTCTGAATGGGATATCTGGTTGATTCAAATCAACTCGTTCGGTATCCCTCTCTGGAATCAGACCATTGGACAAAGAAACAGATCCGAAACTGGACATTCTATGGTTTATTCCTCTGATGGTGGTTTTACCTTCGTTGGACATTCAATTTCTTGGAATGATCCTGATCCCTCCTTCCAGCTCTATTATCTGCACACTGACTTAAGTGGCAACCAAGTCTGGAATCACACATATAGCGGCTGTTGTGGAAATTCAATAATTGAATGCAGTGATGATGGTTTCGCAATTGCTGGAATCTATCAAAGCGAGGTTCAAGTAGTTCGCGTGGATGGGAATGGAAATCCTCTTTGGAGCTATTACTATGGGGTTGATTCATATCTACATGAAGGCAATGCAATCATTGAGCATAATGATGGATTTGTAATAACTGGAATGACCGATAATAATCTTTTAGCAACTGATTCTAGTGGAGACCTTTTGTTGTTGTGGATACCAGATGAATCGCCAATAATATGGAGTATACTACCTGCCATTCAATCAGCAGGAATCTGGATAGTTTCAGGAATAATAATTGTGGGAACTATAATCATAATTTTCATACTCATAAAATCACGCAAAATGACATCTGATGCGCAATGAAAAGATTCACCGCAGCCTGATTAGATTGTTACTAACCCTATTGGAATGCTTCTCTGTTTAACCCCTATACGGAGCTTCTTTATTTTTGACCCAAAATATTATACACGGATAGTCATGGAAAGGTATTTCCATTCTTCGGAGGAACGGAAACCTGATGGGGAATAGCGATAGCCAAAACCAATAAAAAGGGGTGGCGGGTTGAATTGCTCCGTGCGCTGTTGGTCTAGTGGCTAGGACTCCAGCCTGCCACGCTGGGTGCCCGGGTTCAAATCCCGGACAGCGCACCATTCCATCCAATTTTTTCCTG
>JAEOSA010000186.1 GCA_016840595.1 Candidatus Hermodarchaeota archaeon
TGGTTGTTGGATGCGTTCCTTCGAAGAACCGATGAGCCTGGAGTAGATGTTGAAAGCTGTCTTCGCAGTGGGATAAAAATTCTCCAATTTTTCGGCATGGCAATCGGTGTTGTCTGTTTTGTCACGCTCTTCTCCCTCGTGACGGTTCCCCTGCTTTCGCCGTTCTACCGTGACATCCTCACGTTAGTTCTCTTAGGGCTCCTTGGCTTTGTGCTCCTCATAGCCCCAATTGCAAAGGTTCCATGGGCTGCACTCATAGCCCTCTTTGTCGCCATCATCGCCTCAGGTATCCTCGTCCTGCTATCTCCACTTATCATTCCGATTCTCCCATTCAACTTCACTTATGTCCTGATCGCCGTATTCCTAATTACTGGAATTCTTGTCTTCATCTCCCTGAAATGGTTCGAATCGCTCATCAAGGCCTTTGCCATGATCCTTGCCTCACGACCGATCACCTTTATCCTATCCATCATCGGAATTATCCAAGCAGTACTCCTCTTCTTACATTATCCTGAGGGAATCCTATACTTCCTCCCCATTTAATCCGCAACGTGTTCTCAGCAACCTCAGATGAGACATTCCACCTCCACTCACTTGACTCTCCAATACATCGGTTACAGTACACGCTTTTAAGTAAGGACAATCATCTTTAACCAGTCCATATTCACCGATAGGAGGGATGGTGATTTGGAGTTTCCAGGATTAGAGGAACTGGAAGCCGAAAGAGTGGTTTCCGTCGAAGATGAAGTCCTTGTTCGATCATTACTTACCTGGTCTAGCCATCATGGCAGCAAATCTCGGATGTTCGCCATCTTATTTCTGGCAACCATTATTGGAATATATGCAGTGTTAGCAATTTCCATGAGTATTGTCCTCTCACCCCAACTCAGCCTTCTCCAAACAGACTTGACAATCGGATGGCTCATCGGGTACTGGACTCTGATGAACCTCTTGTTCTACACATTACTGGTGGTTAGTGTCTATTGTGCCTTTCATACCTTCTGGCATACGAGTCTGTCAACCAAGGGAATCAATTGGCTGCAAACTGTTGACTATCCCACTCGGCCAGGATCCTTTTCGATTGAAGGATTCTTAATTAGTGGTGCAGGACGCCAAGGAGCTTCGCCAATCATAGGGCACCGATTATACAGGGGATTACAGACTACGCACGATCGATTTCTCCTTGGTTTATTCGTCCTCATGTTTGCTATCACCTTATTGTTCGGATATTTTGTCAGTCTCCTCCTTGAAATAGTTACATTCTCTGGTCTCAGTTTTCCCAGTCAATTCCCGGGGTATCTCTATCTCTTGGGGATTAGCCCATGGTCCATGGCGCTAACAAGTCTCATCTTATTTCTCTCTCTTAGCGCTGCATTACTTGTAGGAATATATGCATGGTCGTATGCGAGATATTCCAAAGACATAGACAGAATTCAAACCATCACGGTTCAGCTCGAACAAGTAAGAAAAAAGAAAATAGATGAGAAACCGAAGGAATCGCGAAGCGAAACGCCACTTCATCCAGATGTATTCCAAGAACTCGAAGACATTATCCAATCCTACCGAAGAGAGTAGTTACATAACTGAAACTGAATTTGTTATCGATAACCCCGTAAAAGTGATAAACCTCCATTCCTGCTTGTGCCTTGGGAGGCGCAAGTAATCCGTGGCAGCCACATCACGTCGATTTGAACTCAATCCAGAATATACTCCTCGTGGAGATCAACCCAACGCCATCCAACAACTCATCGACGGGTACAAACAGGACAAAAAACAACAAACCCTCCTTGGAGTCACAGGATCAGGAAAGACCTTCTCAGTAGCCTCTATTGTCGCTGCCTTACAAAAACCAACTCTTGTCATCGCTCCCAACAAGACCCTAGCCGCACAACTCACCAGCATGTTCCGCGAATACTTCCCCAATAATGCCGTGGAATATTACACAAGTTACTACGATTATTTTCAACCAGAGGCGTATATGCCTACCTCAGACACATATATTGAAAAGGATGCTTCCATTAACGAAGAAGTCGAGCGAATGCGTCTCTCCGCTGTAGCATCTTTAGCGGTCCGTCAGGATGTCCTCATTGTTGCTACTGTATCCTGTATCTATGGAATTGGTGCTCCAGGTTCTTATCGGAATCTCGTTGTCGAGCTGGAGCAAGGTCAGGAAATCCCGCGGGATGAGCTCTTCGCCCGATTAGTTCATATTAATTATGATCGTAACGATTTCGACTTCCGACGCGGAACCTTCCGCGTTCGTGGTGATGTCATCGAAGTATTCCCCGCATATGCAAATCATCCCATTCGTTTAGAAACATTTGGTGATACAATTGAACGTATCACCGACATCGCTCCCATTAAAGGCACAGTGCTCTATGAACGCGATAAAGTCAAAATCTTCCCCGCCAAACAGTTCACCACGGATCAAGCCGTGTTACCAGAAATCTTAGATGCGATTGAAGAAGAACTTGAGGATCGACTAAAGGAACTCGAAGCAGAAGAGAAAATTCTTGAAGCAGATCGCCTCAAGCGGCGAGTCAAATATGATATTGAGATGATGCGGTCAGTCGGCTGGACAGGGGGCATCGAAAACTATTCCCGGTACTTTGATGGACGAAAATCAGGACAAAAGCCCTATTGCCTGCTGGATCATTTCCCCGACGATTTCCTCCTGGTGATTGATGAATCACATATCACGGTTCCACAGATTGGGGGAATGTATTACGGAGATTTATCACGGAAACAGAACTTGGTTAATTTTGGGTTTCGACTCCCTTCTGCCTTTGATAATCGACCATTAACTTTTGAGGAGTTCGAACCGTACATGAAAACGGTGTTGTATACATCCGCAACACCCGCAGAATATGAACGAACCCATTCCAATCAGATAATTGAACAGATTATTCGTCCTACTGGACTAGTAGATCCGAAAATCATTGTGCGTCAAACTGAAGGCCAAGTTGAAGATCTCTTGAGCGAGATTCGTGGCCGAACTAAGAAAGATGAACGCGTCCTGGTAACAACATTAACGAAACGCATGGCGGAAGATCTCGCTGATTATATGGTTCATGCGGGGGTCAAAGCTGAGTATCTTCACTCTGAAGTCGGAACTCTCGAACGGGTGGAAGTGCTGCGAAATCTTCGTCGTGGGAAACACGACGTCGTGGTGGGAATCAACCTACTCCGAGAAGGGCTTGACTTGCCCGAAGTATCACTCGTTGCTATCTTGGATGCTGATAAGGAAGGGTTTCTCCGTTCTGACACTAGTCTCATCCAAATCATGGGACGGGCAAGTCGGAATGTTAACGGCACGGTAATCCTCTATGCTGACCGTGTGACTGATTCAATGAAAAGAGCGATTAGTGAGAATAACCGGCGTCGTGATATGCAAATTGCGTATAATAAGGAACACGACATTACGCCTACCACCATTGTGAAATCCATCACAGATATTGCTGAGGGAGTAGAACGTGTTGCTGCTGAGGCCAGAACCTCGGTCCGTGTGCCTAAGAACTGGCGAACGGCCAATGAAAGTGATTTAGCACTACTCATTGTCGAGTTGCGTGAAGAAATGTTGCAGTCCGCCGAAGAGTTGGATTTTGAAAGGGCTGCGGAGTTACGCGATCTGATTAACGAAATTGAAGCCTACATGGGATTACAAGTGAAACAGGACAGAAAGTAATTCGCGCCCTGATTACTTTCACTGTACTCCCCCTTTTGTTTATATGATTAAACTGACAGCACGATACAAAAACACTGAAAACACCCATCTACTAAACTGCGAAGCTGCCATTTCACCGTAGTAGGGCTGGGTGCAAAGACCGTAACTCTTATGGCAGGCTGTGCCATCGGAGCAGCTGGAAGTCAGGTGAAAAACGAGTGAGCGGCGACAAGTACATCACTGTCAAGGGTGCCCGCGTCCACAACCTGAAAAATATCACCGTGAAGATTCCGCGGGACAAATACGTAGTCATAACTGGACTTTCTGGGTCCGGTAAGTCCTCATTAGCCTTTGACACACTTTTCGCTGAGGGTCAACGCCGTTACGTAGAATCTCTCTCCGCCTATGCCAGGCAGTTCTTAGGGCGAATGGACAAACCTGATGTCGATTCCATCGAAGGATTAAGCCCTTCCATCTCCATTGATCAGCGATCAGCGGGTGGCAATCCCCGTTCCACCGTGGGCATCATCACAGAAATTTACGATTATATGCGACTTCTCTGGGCACGGATAGGCATACCCCATTGTCACCAGTGTAACCGTCGCATTACGCCCCAATCTGCCCAGTCTATCGTCAAACAAATCATGGAATTTGAAGAAG
>JAEOSA010000187.1 GCA_016840595.1 Candidatus Hermodarchaeota archaeon
AAAGAATTGAATAAATTAGCCAAAGAATTTAAGGCATTGGATGCACGGGTGAGTCCTAACGTTCACTCATATTACCGTGACATTATTGATAACCTCATGAAGGAGTAAAAAATCATGGCCAATGAACGATTAATTAAATTGTTAGAAACTCAACTTACGCTTGAGAAAGAGTCGGCCCGAGCCCTACGAAAGGAAATGAAGGATATCGATCATGTAGGGATCAAAGCATTATTTGAAATCTGTGCTGCAGATTCGACCAAACACGCTGCCATCGTTCAGATGATGCTCGAGTCTTTAAAATCTGGCGAACTATCTCGAGAGACCTTCGTCAGTACCTGGCAACAACGGAATCAAGGATTAGAAGCAATTAAAACACACATAGATCGCGAAAAGAAGATGATTGAGCTTATCAAAGATGAGGTTCTAGCAACCGATGATAAACTTATCAAAACCCTCTTACAGCACATCCTCAATGATGAGGAACGCCATCATAACATTCTGAAGGAAGAAGTGTGGAAGTTCTAGCCCGGTTCATTGCCAAGAGGAGAAGTCTTTTCTTAGAGTAAATCCCATTTTGTGCCATTACAATTATGGGTCTGAGTACAATGTCTGAAAAACCGCATAAAGAATTACTAGATATGATTACTCGTGCCATGAAGATTGAAGCAAAGGCAGTTGAACTCTATGAGAAGACAGCCAAGACATTAACAAATGCAGCTGTAAAGCTTCTCATCGAAGAATTAGGAATGGATTCGGCGAAACACTTGAAGATGTACCAAACGGTCGAACGGGTACTCAAAGAAACACCATATTCTTTCAAAGACTTCGACGAACAACGTTGGATTGATAAAGAAGTAGCTAAGCGTGACCTCAAACAGCACATCGAAGTCGAAAAACAAATGATCGAGCTTCTCAAAGAGCAAATCAAGAATGTAAAGCAACCGACAATTAAAGCGATATTTGAACACATCTACGAAGACGAATTACGTCACCACAAAATCCTCATGCAAGTAATTGGCACCCTCTAATCCCTGTCCACCTTCTGCAGTTGTATAAGCTTCTGGTTCCAAAGGAGAGCCTTGCTTCTAGCTTTTATCAAAAATGTGAAGAGCGTGTGCTCTTTCAGATTTGAATTTTCTTTTTGACGTTGATTTACTTCGAAAAAATTTCGCAACTCCTAATTTTAACTCGTTTTTAGGTAATAACAGTTAATTTTATATGGAGGATTCGCACCTTCACTATATGGAGACTACGACAGTGCCTCCGAAACCGACCTCACCGCCGAACCGATTCATTCCTTCCAACCTCCCCATACTAGGTGCAGAAGAAATAGCAGCGGTCACCGAAGTCCTCGAAAGCGGGATATTAACTCACAAGTCGGGATCTGGTATGTTCGTCCGTCGCTTCGAAGAGGCCTTTGCGAAGTTTGTTGGTGCCAAACACGTCATCGCAATGAACTCGGGGACCGCTGCTCTTCATGCTGCCCTCCTCGCCTTCGACGTGAAGGCGGGTGATGAGGTCATCGCACCCCCCTTCAGTTTTATTGCCACAACGAACATGGTCCTCCTAAATGGAGCCAAGGTGGTCTTTGCAGACATCTCCCCCGACAATTTCAACTTAGACCCTGCTAAAGTAGAGGCAGCTATCACGCCAAAAACTCGTGCCATTCTACCGGTTCACTTGTATGGTCATCCTGCTGATATGGATCCACTGGTTGAGCTAGCTCAGAAACATGGTGTGAGAATTATTGAGGATGCGGCACAGGCTCACGGTTCAAAATATAAGGGACGTGATGTGGGGACCATTGGAGATGTGGGCTGTTTCAGTTTGTATCCTAGTAAGGTCATTACTACGGGTGAAGGGGGATTACTCACTACTAATGATGATGAATTAGCCGAAACCCTACGGCAGATTCGTACCCATGGAGAAATTCGCCCTTATGAGTATGTGCAGCTAGGTCACAATTATCGGTTGCCCGAATTGCAAGCCGCCATTGGCGTTGAACAAATGAAACGGCTTCCTGACTTTTTAGAGAAACGAAAAAAGAACGCCGAACATCTGACCAGCCATCTAGCTGATGTGAAGAATATTGTGCGCCCCGCAGAGGCGTCTTGGGCGACACATAATTGGTATCTGTATACAATTCGCATCCCTGCCCCACGGAACCGGGATAGCGTCCAAAAAGCGTTGCACACCGCAAAAATCGGTGCTGCAATTTACTATGAGGTTCCACTTCATTTAACCCCCATTTACCGGCGACTCTTCCAGTACAAGGAGGGGTTGATGCCGGTGTCCGAACAAGCCGCTAAGGAAGTGTTGTCCCTCCCAGTTCACCCCGCACTCACTGAGGAAGAGAGAGCATGGGTCGTGCAGCAGAGCCTCCAAGCCCTCGCGTAACTGAGTCACATCCGTTTTGAGCCAGGGGCGGATCGCCCAGTTACGCGGGGGATTGGTTGTCTGTATTATTATGAGAGAATGTAGATGTTAGGTTTGATAGTCAACAAGCTCTTGGAGTTTTTCATTAATATCTTGGGCGAGAGGGTGGTTGGGAACTTGCTCAAGAAGCTGTTGAGCCCGTTCAAGTGAATAAATGGCATCAAGGGTGAATCCTGTTTCGCGATATTGAATGATAGCCGTCTTGTAAAGGAGTTCAATAGCCAGCGAGGTTTCCTCCAAGGCTAGGCTCAAGTCAATGGCATGCTCAAGAGCCTGAATCATTGTTGCCCACAATTCTGCGTTTTTTTCTCGAACTGCAAAAAGTGAATTGGCTGCTGACAAGTAGCTATCGCGACCCTCAGTTTGTCGACCAGCTTTTACTTCAAGCTCTGCAAGGTGGAGGTAGCTGCTGGCAGCCTGACTTGGGGCTTCCGCAGCGGTGAATCCAGCAGCGGCATGTGCCCATAATTGTTCCAATTGATTTGTTTTCCCAGCCGCGTCAAGTTTAGCCGCAGCCATATCAAATTCCATCAGGGCACTGCCACGCTCCTGTTTACGAATGTATTCTTCAGCGTTTTCCATGTGTTCCTCGATTGATCGTCGAAGCGTTTCTTCATCTATCATGTCAGTCACAGCCGATGAGACATTTCTCTACTCGTTAATAGCTATGATGGTGAAGTGGGGGTTCAATAAAAAGAGAGAGGACTCCGGAATAAGAGAATCAAAAGAGGGTATTTTAAGCAGTAGATTAGTTCGTGTGAACACAAGGGATTTAATAAAGTCCTTTCTAAGTCGATTACTGAGGATTGCGTGTGAAAACCTTTCGCCAACCATTTGTCATCGGATTGATCTTCATTTTTCTTATTGGTATGAGTGGAACTGTTTTCATCTCAATGCAATCAAGGGTTGCAGCTTATACACCAACTGTTGGGAATTTGACAGAATATGACTATGGGTTTGTAAGTATTCAGCCGAACCTCACCGCGACCCAAATTTATCACTGGACCGGGCTAAACCTCTCAGTTGGAAACTATACTCTTCATTGGCAGCAATACGTGAACTTGACCATTAGTGTTGTAAACATCGCACAAGTGGGTCCTGTGCTTGAAGCGCTTTACAATTTCTCTGTGAGTATCTTCAGCAACGTGGCTACTGTTTCGAATTCGTCTTGGCAAATCATAGAATCCTTAGATGGGTTGGTATCAGCCCCTGCCCCAACGGGTGTCGCTAGCGGGTTATTTAGCTATCCCATCACAGACGGAGTGTCCGGTTTCTTTCTCGACGATATCACTTTAGCCACTCTTACAACTGGGACTGACGTGATTGTAGGCAACAGTCGCTGGCAACAAATTGACTATACAACCCTTGCCTTCCAGGAAAGTGACCAGCTTTGTTATCAACTTTTCAATAGCACCTCAACACCCGAAGAACTTCAAGTAACTACTTTTGTAATTGATCACGATGTAGGAATTTACTACCAAGCCAATGATACTCGAATCCTTTCCGTCGACCCTACCCAACAAACATTGACCTACTATTATGAAGTCCTAGCTACAAATATCCCCTTAGAACCGATTCCTAGCGCCTTACCGATTCTAATTATAATTGGAGTGGCTGTCATTGTGTCGGCGATCATCGTATTTTTGTTTATCCGCAAGCTCTGGTTGCGACGTGGTCAAGAATAATTGGATTTGCCCCTCTGGTTAGACAATTTATTCAAGAAAAGTACTTCAGTGCTTCTTCAACTTTTAGTCGGATTTCAATTTCGAGTGGAAAGTCATTTATACGAACTTACGAACAAAAGGACGGGCTTGCTGATGATTCATCGGTTGTACCATTTTCATAAAAGTGGACTAGTTCTAGTGTCTATTGTTTTTAC
>JAEOSA010000030.1 GCA_016840595.1 Candidatus Hermodarchaeota archaeon
AATGCAGGAGTTAAAACAAGTTTTTATGAAGGGTGACCTACCCGAAGCGAAACGTCGTGACAATATTGTAATGACTCGTCTATGGGACAGCGATCTCAGAATTGTTGATGCTCTAATTGCCCTTGAGATTTTCAAAAGTCGTAGCGAGGCGGTAGCTTTTCTCACTCACGAGGGCATTCAGGCTAAAAGCGATCTCGTTGACACGATTCTTCCAGCGATTGAACAGATTGAAGAGATCAAACGTCACACTAGGCAGCAAGCAGTCACAGCCTTACATAAATCCAAACGCAAAGACAAAGACACTTAGCCTTCATACATTATTGCTAGCTTTTTTGTGTGTGGCAAAGCACTTTAAACGCCATAATATACTGTGATTCGATTCATAAACGAATCGATCTCCATTTGATGTGATGACAGTGACAGAATTTTCGTTTTTATCGAAGGAAGAAATTCAATTTCAAAACGAAGCCCGTTCATTTGTTCAACGGCACCTAACCCCCCATGCTGAAGACATTGAACAAGGGAAACTTGAAGCATGGGACATCTTGCGAAAGTTCGGAAAAGCGGGGTACTTAGGATCACGCTATCCTGTCGAGTATGGAGGCACAGGCAGGGGTCTGATGTATGAAGTACTGGTCACCGAAGAGATTTGTGCCGTACACGCAGGGCTAGATATGGCCCGCGTTGCTTCTTGTATTCTGTTTGCTCACCCAGTATATGAATTCGGAACTGAAGCCCAGAAAAAGAAGTATTTAACACCTGTTGCGAAGGGAGAAAAGATTGGGGCACTAGGAATCACTGAACCCAATGTGGGGAGTGATGTCGCGGCAACAGAGACCCGGGCTGAAAAACAAGGCGATAGCTATGTGATTAACGGCGAGAAGCGTTTCATTACCAATGGTCCTGTGGCTGACTTCTTATTGTGCTATACGGTTACAAATCCAAAAGTGAAGGCAAAGCAGGGTATGACTGCCTTTATCGTTGAAACGAAATCGAAAGGTTACGAAGTCGTTGAAGAGTATGATCTCATGGGAATGCATGGAGCCCATGTCGGACGAATGGCCTTCAAAGACTTGGAGGTTCCTGCGGAAAACATTCTGGGAAACGTTAACGGTGGTTTCCGTGTCGTTATGGCTGGTTTGGACGCAGAACGAACCATCCTCGCTGCAGAGATGAATGGCGTTGCTCGAGCCGCCATGGAAGAAGCCATTCATTACAGCAATTACCGTGTCCAATTCCACCGAAAGATTCGGGAGTTTGAAGGAGTTAGCTTCAAAATTGCAGATATGGCGACGAAACTCGAAGCAGCTAGACTCCTCACGTTTAAAGCTGCTCGAATGATTGACGCCAATCAGCCTACTACCAAAGACGCCGCCATTGCGAAACTCTTTGCGTGTGAAACCGCCATTGAATCTGCGTCTCAAGCCCTTCAGGTGCTCGGGGGTATTGGCTATACAAAACAAAAGCCAGTGGAAAGATATCTCCGTGATGCTCGACTCATGACCATTGGTGGGGGAACAGCTGAAATTCTCCGCTATCTGATTCAGCGTGAAGTGTTCAAAGAATACGACTTGTAAAGAGGTTCCTAGCTGACTAAACAGATAGTGAAAATGTGCGAGTGAGATAAAGCCTGCAACAAGTGGAGGAGATCCCAGTGAGTGCAATATTCAGAGCCGAAGCCACCGGTTATTGGTTACGGATACGCCAATTCACGCCCAATGTTCGCAAGCTTATCCTAAGCAACGTCACTCGAGCCTTTGCGTGGGGCATCACCTCAACTATCTTAAACATCTACCTTCTCACCCTTGGATATAGTAATGCCTTTCTCGGCGTGTTAATGTCCCTCAACGCTTTTTCAATGGCAATCTCTTCAATCGCCGCAGGCACATATGCCTCTCGTGTTGGCCCGAAATATTCTATCATTGTTGGATTGCTAACTTCAACAATTGTTGGTTTTACACGAGTAGTTTTTCCATTTCCTGATGTCTTGATGATCACTGCGGTATTAGCTGGACTTGGAGCTGCACTCATCAACGTCTCATATAGTCCCTTAATGACAAGAAGTTGCACAGCTTACGAACGAACCCATGCCTTTGGAACCAGCCACTCCTTAACCATTCTCAGTTCATTCTTTTCGAATACTCTTGCAGGATTTCTCCCAGGCGTAATTGCATTATTTCTAGGCATCCCATTTAGCAGTGCATTAGCTCTTCAGCTGGCACTCTTAGCTCACGTGATTCCCCTTGCGCTCAGCATCATTCCAATGTTTACCATCCATGAAATGGAAGTACCCGAACCAGACCTAAATAACGAACTTCAAAGTGAACTAACACCCGTCCAACGGAATGCGGTGAGGAAACTAGCACTAAAATTCGGCATCGTCAACCTACTAATCGGCTTGGGCGCTGGATTCGTTATTCCCTACCTCAGCATATTCTTCTGGGAATTCTATAACCTACCACTCCCCATTATCGGATTAGTGCAGGGTTTAGGATCCCTCTCAGTGGCAATCGGTACTTTTCTCTCTCCAGTCCTTTCCACTCGCATAGGCAAAGTCAAGACAGTTCTCTTCTCCCAAGCATTATCCCTCCCATTTCTCCTCTTCATCGCCACCATCATCAATCCCTATATCGCCATTGCTAGTTACGTCCTTCGCGTCGTTCTAATGAATGCTGGCGGACCTGTCGATAGAACATTACGTATGGAACTGACACCAGAAAATTGGCGACCGAATATAGAAGCCGTGACCAGCTTTGCCTGGAACTTCCCTTGGGCATTTAGTACACTAGTGACAGGACCACTTTTTGATTTAGAGTTATATCTGGTCCCCTTCTGGTTCACCCTTACGAGTTACTCCGTTGCAACAGTATTTTATGCAGCTTTCTTCTGGAAAATTGAAGAACGCCAAAGAAAGCCTACTGTAAATAAATACAAGAATGGTATGGACCGAGAGTAATAAAAAGAGAAGGTAACCTGACACGCGGAAGGATTAGTAACAGAAATCTGTGTTCTTGAATGCTCTATGAAAGCGAAAACATTTTTATATGTAGACCTCTACATATATATGTAGAGCTCAACATAAGTAGGTGTCTATATAATGGCATTCTGTGGTTCAGGGCGTATCAAAACCAGCAAAGGCAGTGTCAGTCAAGTCCAACTCATTCTCCTTGCCTTGCTCAATCGTGGGCCAGCTCACGGATACCGTGTGCTCCAAGGGTTACAAGGGAAACTTGGTGGTTGGCGACTGAAGAGTGGTACAATTTATCCCGCTCTTCACCGTTTGGCTGAAAAGGGCTTGATTTCTAGCAATCGCGTCCCTCATGAGGATCGACCAGATGCTGTTGAGTATCAATTGACTCCAAAGGGGCGTAAAGTCCTCCGCGAAGCATTTGGCAATCTTCGATCGGGGTTCAAGGTTCAGGATCATTTTTGGCGGTTCTTAGGAACCAGCATGAATGGTGAGGTCCAGGATGATTTCATCGAATGGTCGGAGCAGGAACAAAGCCCCATGGCCTTCATGGCTATGAAGATGCAATGTGATTGCGCACCTGGGCATTGCACTCCGCGACACCTCCGGTTCTTCAAGGAGTATCGGAAGTATTTGGAACGCGAACTGAAATGGGTTGAACAGCGCCTTGATGAATTGAAGAGCTCTGACAAATTTGAATAGAGGTGAATCAGTTATGTGTGGATCAAAAAGCTATCGCCACGGATTCATGGAACCAGCACCCTTTTTCCGTCACATGTGTTGTGGTCCAGAGTTTGAACCAAGCAAGAAGTCTCAAATTAAGAGTCTCGAAGCAATGAAGGCAAAACTCGAAGACTATATTCAGCACATCGATGAACGTATTAAAGATGTTGAAAAAGAAAAGAGGGGAGACTCGTAAACATCAATTTCGCATCGTGGGCCCATTTCGAATTGCGACGTCGCATCCTTTTTTTCTAATGCCTTCACAAGATTTTATTATTTATTTATCCTGCCTGAGAGGATATTGCGCCTGCAAGAATTAGGAGATGTTTCTCCTTCTCGCTTGCTGGTGTTGGAGGAACAAACCGTTGAATCTCTCTCAGAGCATTAGTACAGAAGCCGGCGCATATTGGCAACGGGTTCAACGGTTCACTCCTGATGCTCGCCGAATCATTGTAAGTCAAGCCATTAGTCGGCTCGGGTTTGGTTTGTATCAGGCGATTTTCAACCTGTATTTGCTGTCACTAGGTTATTCTACGGCGTTTGTAGCAGGACTCCTATCAATCGGTTTGTATACTATGGCTGTAGGGGCATTGTTAGCGGGCCCATACACTTCCCGAGTCGGCGAAAAGTATTCTATGATTCTTTCAGGGTTCATCTGTACCATCGCAGCGGGAATGCTCATTGCCTTACCTGTTCCCAGCATTCTCATCATGATGATTATTATATTCTATTTTGGAAACAGCTTACAGATAACCTCTTACAGCCCGTTGATGGCACGGAGTAGTACAACCTTCGAGCGCACCTATTTATTTAGTACTGGGCAAGCTTCTCGTATTGCAACCAGTTTTTTCGGTAGTTTGATTGGTGGGTTTTTGCCAGGATTATTTGCTCTCTGGCTAATTGTGCCAATAGACAGCCCGATAACCTTTCAACTAACACTAATTGTCTGGATTCTAGCCTGTATCATCGGAATCGTCCCACTTCTCTGGCTAAAAGAACCCAAACCTTTCAACTCCAGATTAGACGAGATTCAGCCTGAAGGATCAATTGCTGCATCAACTGAACCAACAGGAAAGGCTAGCATTGTTATCCGGTTCTTTATTTGTAGTTTGCTAGTTGGGCTAGGTGCCGGGCTTATTGTTCCATTAATGAATGTCTTCTTTTGGGAATTCTACAACCTTCCCACATACATGGTGGGTACAATCATTGGATCGGGACAAGCAACAATGGCAACGGGAGTATTGTTATCACCCATTCTCGCATCCCGGATTGGCAAAGTCAAATCTGTCGTCATGACACAATCGTTTTCTCTCCCATTCATTCTGCTGTTGGCTTCAATTGTTAACCCAGTTGTAGCCATTGTGAGTTTTCTGCTTCGGGGTGCCCTAATGAATGCTGCCATGCCGATGGGTCAGACCCTACGCATGGAATTAGTACCCAGTTCTTGGCGACCCAATATTCAAGCGTTGAACAGTACAGCTATGAGCTTAGGGCGAGCCACTAGTGTTCAATTTTCGGGGCAATTCTTCGACCAAGGCCTATACCTTATTCCCTTCTGGTTAACACTCGGTTTTTACGGGGTTCAAGTTGTTTTATACGCGCTCTTCTTCTGGAATGCTGAAAAACAACGTGATGCTGACATCCAAGAACAGAAGAACAATTTGACAAAATCGTAATAACCCAGCAGTTTACCTAATTTATTTCAATTGAATTTCCTGAAACTGCAAATTTATTAGGCACGATTATTATCAGAAATGTGAATGGTACATAAGGTGGGAGATATTGAGACGAATTCGTGTTGCAGTTACCCTCGTGTTTACTCTTGTTCTCCTGTGTATGCCACTTGTTTCCGATCAAAGACCACCCAGTATTGATTTGAAGAATTCAGAAGTTATTGGTGCTGACCTTTTCTCTGAAGGTTTTCAAAGCACAGAACTTGAAGACTATCGTGTATCCGACCCTCCTTTGCAAACTGTTAACCCTCCAGTTCCTTATCAGCATGAACCTACCTGGAATCATACGTACGGATATGAGAACCAGGTCCAAGCAGCTGAGGATCATATTTTGTGTAGTGATGGTGGTTACGCACTTGTTGGTGTGTCTGGTTTTGACATCAGAGTGGATCGTACTGATAGTGTCGGAATCCATCAATGGAATCGGACCTATGGAGGAGTGGATTTTGAGAGTAGCTCAGCAATACTCGAAAATTCTAGTGGAGGATTCATCATTGCCGGTTATACCCGGAGTTATGGTGCGGGTGACTTCGATGTCTGGATTCTGCGAATTGATGCAGTGGGCAACCCTCTGTGGAATACGACCTTTGGGGGACCAGGTAGTGACTATGCCCAATCCATGATTGAATGTAATGATGGCGGGTATGCAATTATTGGTTATACGAACAGTTTTGGCGCTGGCGAAATGGATGTTTGGTTGATACGACTCGATGCTGATGGAAATCACCTCTGGAACGCCACTTTTGGTGGAACGCAATTTGATTATGGAACTGATCTAGTTCAACATCCCGACAATGGCTTTATCATTGGAGGCTATACCGGTCCACCAGGTGACTATGATTTCTATTGTATCCGAACCAACTCAACAGGCCACTCTCTTTGGGAACGTACATATGTTCGACCGAGTTATGATTTATGCCATACAGTCTGGCGGGCGAGTAATGGAATCATTGTTCTTGCTGGAGAAGGGTATAACCCGGTATCTGGAAGTACTGATGGTCAGATTCTTTTTCTTGACAATAATGGGAATTTAATGTGGGACTATTTCTATGGTGAGACTCAGCTTGATGTGTTTCGTGATATCGTTGCATGTGATGCTGGTGGTTATGCCCTTTGTGGATTTACTTATAGCTATGACTTGACGTATTATTCGAAATTGTGGGTTGTCCGAACAGACGAATGGGGGAACATGACTTGGTATGGCTCTGTTGGTTCATCTCCGGATCTTTCATATGGCGGATCCATTGTCGAAGATAGTTTTGGGAATCTTACTATTGCGGGTCATGTGAATAGATCAATTGATGGTCATCACGCCTTCTGGCTTGTGAATTATGAGCCATTGAATATTGTCTGGAGAGATGTGCCTACTGACCAGGTTGTTGGTGTTGATGAGCAGTTTGTTTACAACGTTGAAGCATTAACAGTGGTATTGATTGATCAGTATTGGATTAATGATACTACTCATTTTTCGATTGACTTGTGGGGAGAAATCCGTAATGCTACGCCTCTAACACCGAGTAAATATGGGTTAGAGGTTTGGGCTAATGATACGAATAATGAGATAATCACTGCGTCATTTTCTGTCACCGTTACACATTCAGATGCATGGACTGTGCTGGTGTATCTTGATGGTGATAACGATTTAGAGGAGTATGCATTTAGTGATTTGAACTCGATGGAAACGGTTTTGCCATCACCAGATGTCAATGTTCTTGTGTTCGTGGATTTTTGGTCGACATTGGTTGCTCCCTATAGTGGAGCTCGTTGTTACGAGGTCGCTTATGATACTAATCTGTATACGATTAATTCTTTGGAGCTTTCTCATCCACTGCCTTTGGAGCCCAATATGGGTGATTGGCGAACTCTTCGGGATTTCATCGTGTTTGGGCAATCATATGCCCCAGCAGCCAATTATCTCCTTGTCTTATGGGATCATGGTTCGGGATATGAATCGGTATGTGTTGATGAAACTAATGGTGATTATCTGAGTATGCGTGAAGTCCAAACTGCCCTGAGTGATCCCCAGGTTGAGTATTTGGACGTTGTTGCCTTCGATGCCTGTTTGATGGGACAACTCGAAGTTGCCTATGAGCTGCGTGATGTTACTGATTATCTTGTCTTTTCCGAAGAGGGTGTGCCAGTTAGTGGATTTCCGTATGAGGATATTCTGGCGAACCTCACTTCATTCCCCGATTCAAAACCTTTGACTGTGGCAGAAGGTATGCCATATTATTATGGTGTCTCTTATCGAGTTGGCGGTCGATATCATGATCCTTTGCTAAATTGGGCCTGTTTGTCCTCTGTTTATACATCTCAGCTCCAAGACATTGTTACTAGCTTGCAACTCCTCGGTTCTGAACTCAGGTCATTACTGGATTCACCGATGGTGTATGATAGGGTGTGTATTGCTCGCGTGTTTACTCAAGGTTTTACACGTGCAGATTTTGTTGATTTGGGGGGGTTCGCTTCAGCTTTAGCGAATGTCTTTAGTGACTCCATGTATCCCCAGTTAGAAACCTTAGCCAGGGATCTTAGTGATGCTGTCGCAGCCGCAATAGTTCATGAAGAACATCTTTCTGGTGTCCCAGAGGCTACAGGGCTAGCTGTGGTTCTTAACAAGTTTATTGCGGATTTGGATCTCGCAGATGATACGATTTGGGATGAATTCATGGATGAATTTACTGATGTGGGATCCACAAGAGGCACGGCTATTGGATTAAGTGCGAATGCTGAGTATTTTGGATATTTGGAATGGGCTGAGGATTCGGTCTATTATGAATTCGTTCCTACGGTGACTGGGTTATACACATTTGGCTTGGAAGCATTCTTGCTGGAGTATTTCACAGACTTTGACATGTATCTTTACGATGAATACAATGAGGTCTTAGCCAGTTCACTTGGGAGTGACTCGACTGAGTCATTCACTGTTCACCTGACTCGTGGAGATACATACCATATTGAAGTATACTCCTTTCCGGGTGATACTGACGGCGTTGGCGTCTTCCACCTTACGGTTCAACAGGGTGTGACTACATTACCTCAAGCTGAATTCTGGGTAATCGTCATGGTTATTGGAATCGTTGCGATTGTTGTGGTTACGATTACTGTTATGATCTTTCTGCTAAGAAGAGGGCCCTCAATACCGAAACCCCCACCACGTCGATACGAACACCCTCCAGACACTCCTCCGTCGCAGCGACCAGAAACTATGCGATTCTGTGCTTATTGTGGTGCACTAATCCCTTCACGAGCGCACTATTGTCCCGTCTGCGGTTCCTCGGTGTAGCAATATTGTCAGGGAAGCTTCTTCTCACATGACTAACCCACATTCCTAGAAGAGAGCTAAATCCGTACAAAAAAACCCCTTTTAGTTCCTAAAGAAGGTGATTCTTTTGCATTCGAGATTTCGGCTTTAAATAGGTAAGCGGGAGACACGCTCTGACAGACAATGCGTGGCTGGATCCTCGACATAACCGCCCAGCCGGACCATTTGACCCTGTGGTTACGAACGGCTGAGGCGTGTGTACCACTGGAGGTGTCCTATCAGCCACGGTTCTACTTACATGCGCCGGGCGTCCAATTCGAGGACTATGCGCCGCTATTTGAGAGTCACCCCCACGTGAGCGCCGTGACACCCGAGTTTCATCGGCTGCAGCTGCGGGGCCCGCGACGTCCGGTTCTCGCCGTTACAGTTTCCTCCTGCACCCAACTCCCCCGTGTCGTCCGCGAACTCAAAGCCCTCGCCGTTCCCCGTTTTCGCGTCTTCAACGGCGATCTCTCTGCAACGCAGCTGTGGTATCTCGAGCAGCAGCGCTACCCCTTCGAACAGGTAGAGGTCCACACCAATCAGTCGAGGACCCGCGTGACCCGAATCGACTCCTGCGACTCCCAATTGGCTCTCGACTATGATCTCCCTCCCTTCGACACCGTGGACCTCCGCCTGGAAGGGGAGGACCTTTTCACCGCAGCCAGCTCCAAAGGGGACACCCTACAGACCACCGAACCCATGATGCTCCAAGACTGGATCACCGCCCAGAATCCCGACATCATTTTCACCGAGAGAGGTGACGCCCACATTTTACCAGCACTCATCCAACGCGTCGGCGAGGCAGGAATGTTACAACAGTTCTCCTTGAACCGTGACCACACACCCCACGTCTTTAGTGATAAGACCTTGCCTGCTGGCCGTGCCGTGTTCCGATATGGCGGTCCAGTCTTCTATCGACCGCACCCCTTCATTCTGCGAGGACGGTTACACTTGGACCGATCATATATGACCTTTGGCGACTTCCACGGCTTGATTGAGGGATGTCGACTCACTGCCTTTCCGCCACAACGCATGGCACGCAGCAGCCCCGGCACAGGGATTAACATGCTACAGATGCAGGAAGCCCTCAGACGTGGTGTGCTAATCCCGGAAACCAAAGCCGACCCCGAACAGTACAAGACGGGCATCGAACTGCTCAACGCAGACCGAGGTGGTCATGTCATTACTCCGCGTGTCGGAGTGTTCAGTGATGTGGGGGAACTCGATTTTCTGTCCATGTATCCATCACTGATGGTCAAACACAACATCTCCCCCGAGGCACTCTTCTGTGACTGCTGCCCCGATGACGCCACCATCGTCCCCGAACTAGGCTACTGGCTGTGCCAACGAGAAATCGGAATCGTCCCTACCTTCCTCAAACCAATACTTGAGAAACGCACTTACTACAAGAAGCGCCGCCACGACAATCCAATCTATGAAGCCCGACAATCTGCCCTCAAATGGTTGCTCGTTGTGTGTTTGGATTCTGACGAGATAGTACCAGTAAGAATCAATGGTGACCTACAACTTGTTAAGATAGGACAATTTATCGACCAACATCTTACGTCGCCTAGCGTACAACCTTGCCATCTTGATGTCCAGGTTATCGGGCTGGATGAGCAGTACAAAGCAACCTTCGCCCCAGTGAAGCAGTTCTTCAAGCTTAACGCACCAGACACTCTTCTTAAGGTCATTTTGGAGGGAGGTCGAGAGATTACCCTTACCCCCGATCACCCATCCTATGTTCTTGACAATGGCCGATTGATGACTAAAGAAACTCGACAACTCAAACGCGGTGACTTTCTACCTGTCATGCTATCTGTTCCTTCAAGCTCGAAACAAAAGCAATTTGACTTCATAGAAATTCTCCTCAACCAGCATTCTAGGAACACCCTTGATACGTGGAGAGTCCATGGTCCTATCTTAAGAAAAGCCATCATAGAGAATCGCAATACAATCATGTCTGCTTTGTCTCAGGGCAGTCATACTGTCCAAGCCCTCAACAACTGGCAGCGAGAAGGGTACATCCCCCTCCGATATTTCAAGTTGCTTCACCTCTCTGCTGAAAAACATCGACAGTTGCAAATTGGGCGGGGAAGACGCAAGGGTGGACTAGTGAAATGGATTCCTGCCACAGTGTCGCTTGATGAGAATCTAGCTTTCCTGTTAGGCTTCTTTGTCGGAGATGGAAGTGCAACTCGGAACATGATCCGACTAGATGTGAATGCAGAAGATGTTGCCCTCCTCAAGAGAATCAACCGAATCATTTCGACGAGCTTTGGTCTGAAAGGACAGATCCGTAAAGAAACAAATGCAAACATGTACGTCATACAAATCAATAGCACCGCTCTCGTTGAATTATTGGAAAAGGCATTCTTGATTGGACATACAGCGAGTCAAGGTCGACTTCAAATACCGTTCTATATCCTTAATGCGCCAAGAGCAGTGCGTTACGAGTTTCTTGCAGGCCTCATCGCAAGCGATGGATCTATCGAAAAGACCCGAAACGTAATTCGAATAGGCACTAAAAGCGAAAAGTTACTCAACCAGTTGGGCTACATGGCATTAACCTTGGACATCGATTTCCTGCTAAACCGTTCCAAAAAGAAAGGCGTGACACATGCATTCCGCATCAATGGAATGCGAAGCCTGACCGAAATCCTATCCCACAGTTCCCTGAAAAGAAAACACGAGCGGATCCTCCGCAGCAAGAACGCTAGCCAACGTCCACATTCACTAATCAGAGGAATTCCCGTTCACGAAACTCGTTTACGCCAGCTTGCTCAGAAGTATCGAACAGTCAGAAACCCACGAATTGATCTAGCTGAGAGAACTCAACGAGCAGCTGCAACAACACAGATAGCCAAACTTCTTGATAAACCGACGCTCTCCAAAATAGACCAAGAGCAACTAGCCTTCATCAAACAGTTGATAGAAAGCGATATTGGTTTTTCCAAGGTTACGGAAATCGCTAAAGTAACACCCACATCCAAGTATGTGTACTGCTTCGAAGTAGATAGCCCCTTATCAGGATTCGCAGCTGGGAAAGGAGGCATCTTTACACACAACTGTTTTGGCTATTTGGGTTTTCGGGCCTCACGTTTTGGTCGTGTCGAAGCTTATGAGTGTGTCACGGCATTTAGTCGTCGCGTCCTCTTACAGACCAAAGCCGTAAGCGAACAGCGAGGATTCCAAGTGCTCCATGGTATTGTGGATTGTGTCTGGCTCCAAAAACCGGGAGCCACCGTCGACGACTATCTAGCGGTAGGTGAAGCCATCCAAGAGAAAACGGGACTGTCGATGGAGTTTGAAGGGCGCTACCGCTGGATTATGTTCCTCCCCTGCCGCAATCAGCCCTATGGTGCTCTAACCCGTTACTGCGGCGTCAAAGAAGATGGCACCATCAAAGTACGTGGCATCGAACTCCGACGCCGTGACACCCCACCATATATCAAGCAGCTTCAAATGGACCTACTGACCTGTCTTGCGGGTGCCGAAGAAGCTGAAGAGATGCAAGAGATGCTGCCCCAGCTCTTCGACATCGTCAAAGACTATCTAGAACGTCTGCATAATGGTGACGTGGCTATCGATGATCTCGTCATCACCCAAAATATCAGTCGGTCACCAGGCGAATATCAACAGCAGTGTAGCCAAGCCATCGCAGCTGAACTAGCGATGCGGTATGGCCAAGACATCCAGCCTGGACAACCCGTTCGCTACGTACATACTGATGCCCTGTCACGCCATCCCCTACGCCGCGTCGCACTTCCTCACACATCAGCTGCAACCCACTACGACAAAGACAAATACGCACAACTGCTACTCCGCGCAGCAGATACTCTCCTCACGCCGCTTGGCTGGAATTACGAACGGCTGGTTGAACATTTCAATGAAAAACCAATCCAAACACTCTTGGACCCGCATCTTAGGGGTTGAAACTAGTTGGGCTCACTAGATTTTTAAGATAATACAGCTGTGGTGCAGTTCAACTATCATTTGATGATAGTAATACCAAATACTTCAAGAGGTATCTACAATGGCAAAAAGTTCTATTCAAAAAGTTGGCGAGATTCTCGTACTCATTGGTGCAATCATTTCACTGATTTTCGGTATCATCAGGCTCATCCCCGGTATCGGTTGGAGCATATTTCCAATATTCTGGGGCTGGGGCCTCGAACTTATCTTTGGTATCATTGTAATCATTGTATCCTTGATCACGCTAGCTACATCTGGTTTCATCAATCTCCCCTGGAAGCTTGAAAAGAATTGGATCATGCTTCTTATCCTAGGCATCATTCTCTTCATCTTTGGTGGAGACATTGGTGCCATTTTGGTGATAATTGGCGCAATACTTCTTATTTTCAAATAGATGAGGGGTACTTACCCCTCTGATCTTTTTTCAAGAAACGTAGTAATTCTTGATGCGGCTTCCCGAATTCGATTAGGTGGAGCAGATCCTACGCTGATTCGAATATTATTTGGGAAGGCTATACCAAATTGATCACCAGGAACCACGATAACTCCCGTTTCCTCCAATAGCGTGATGGCAAATTCTGGTCCTGTCATGCCCGTTTGTTCAACATTGGGAAAGAGGTAGAAGCCAGCAACTGGTTCATAAGTGAGTTTGAACCCTTTAAGCGGTTTAATACATTCTATTGCTACTTTCCGACGATCATCTAACACAGCCCGATGATGACCAATTATACCTTTGAAGGCTTTCGGATTGTTGAGGGTTTTTGTAGCTCCTACTTGGATGGGTGTAGGAGCACAAGCCGTATTGTATTGGTGAACTTGGTAGATTGGGCGCATCAAATGAGTGGGAGCGATGATATAACCCAGTCGTAATCCTGTCATGGCAAAGGTCTTCGAGAAACTGTTGACGATAATCACGTTATCACGGTTGAATTCAGCTGCGCAAGTATGTTTTTGACCATCATATCGAAGGAACTCGTAACACTCATCTGAAAGCAAAATACTATCATATTCACGGGCTAGTTCAACTACTTCTTTGACGTTCTTTCGCGATGCCACTGATCCAGTAGGATTACAGGGAGAGTTGATAATCACAATTTGCGGAGGGTTTGCTTCAATTGTCTTCCTATAGGCGTCCACATCGAGATCAAAGTCAGGAGTCATGGGAATGAGTTCCACATCAGCCCCCGCAATTTTAGCTTGATTACTGAAATAGCCAAATGCAGGATCTTGAACTAGAACACGGTCACCCGGATTAACTAGAGCTAACATGGTGTCTAAGAGCCCTTCAAGAGCACCACAGGTAACAAGGACTTCCTGTGGGTTATATTCGATTTTATAGGTGTCCACATAACGATCAGCAATCGCTTGACGTAACTCGATGATGCCTGCATTCGAGGAATAGTGTGTTTGCCCCTTTGCAAACGCCTCTGCGATTGCATCACTTAGGAACGGAGGAAGAGGTAAATCCAAATCCCCAATTCCCAACGAGATGACATCCATACCTTGCGATTCGAGCTTCGCTCCGATTTCAAAAAATTCTCGCAAACCACTAGGAGAGACATCCTGCAAACGAGCGGCAGTCTTCACTGGTTTCGTCATAATTGATAGCTTCCTCACTGTAAATGGTTCATAATACAGCATTATCTGCCCTTGAAAAGGTATTCAATGGGTAAGAAGTTATGCACCAAGATATTTATCCAATAACACACGTAATAGCGAAAAGTGACCACCACTCGAAGGAATGAATAGTAAATGAATGGCTTCACCTTTGATGAAATTCCCTCCAAAAATTTCATCTTCCAGTTACTTGTACCGTTCTTTGTCACCCTCTTCTTTCTCCAAGGATTCCGAACCTATGTAGTCAACATCTACATATCATTCTTCAACATCCTCTGGGAGGGCACAGGCAACTACACACCATTAATTTCCTTCCTAGTATTTGGAGCACCACTACTTGGTCTGCTGGTGTATCGAAAAGTCTCCCTCAATCACATGATTATAGGTAGTGCCATACTGACCTCAATCTTTGCTATCCCAATCAGCCTTCAACTTGCTTACGAATTCGAACTTCTATTCTCATCATTGGTCGTAGCATTTTATGCCATTTTCCTTCCATTCTATCTTTATAGCCGAGGTCAAGACCAACATCAAATTGGACAAGTTGGTGAATCCGCC
>JAEOSA010000188.1 GCA_016840595.1 Candidatus Hermodarchaeota archaeon
ATAATTGAAAGTCCTGCTTCTAAGCTACTTCCACCGTATGTGCTGTTCCAAAGGGCATTGCCACTAGTATCGGTACGTAGTAGCCACATATCACTTGAACTCGCACCAAAATTTTCAGTACTACCCGTGATGGCGAAGCCGCCGGTACTCACTTCCACCATTGCAGTCCCCAAATCATCCAAGAGACCTCCATAGGTACTGTTCCATAACAGGGTCCCATCTGCAGAGGTCCATAGTACATACACATCAAAATCTCCTGCTCCAAAACTTTCAGTATGACCCACGATGGCGAATCCGCCGCCACTCGCCTCCAGCACTGACTTACCCCAATCAGAATCCGAACCACCATAGGTTTGGCTCCATTGCGGTGATCCGTCCGCGGCCGTACGCACCAACCATACATCTTGCTGCCCTGTGCCCGCACTCATCGTATCGCCTGCGCAAGCGAAGCCGCCCGTGCTCACCTCAATCACTGAACGCCCCCCATCATTAGCAACTCCTCCAAAGGTCCGGTTCCATGGTGAGGAAACCTCCTGCGCATCCACTACACTACTCCCCGGAAATAGCGGTTTAACAACTGGTTGAGTAAATGGAGACATTTGAAAGGGAAAAAATAGGGGAGACACAAGCAACACAGTAACTAAAACCATTGAAACCCATGTTATTCGCCGCAAAAAATGCACCTCCCAGTGACACGCATCGATTTGTTATTTAAATATTAAAACACCCAATCGTCAAAGCGAACGATGTGGTGAGTGAGATGATGGAAATCACCTTAGGTGTCTTGTTTTGGGGTTATGTGATGGCCTATTGTATACACATAATCGAGGAAGTAGCCGTTGGCGAAGGCTTCATCGAAATGATGCGCAAAACCTTCTATCCAGAATATTCGGAGCGAATGTTTTTCGGCTTCAATCTCATGATCTTTGTGGTATTTGTGGTCGGAATCATACTATTCGAAGCGTTTGGTGGGATCTGGGTGATTTGGCCGCTGAGTTTTGCCTTCATGTTTGTGACCAATGGGCTCTGGCACCTAATTCAAACTATTGTGCTCCGCAAGTTCTCACCAGGACTGATCACGAGCCCCATCTACTGGATTCTCATATACTTCATCACACGCAATTTCCTGTTAACCGGTGAAATTGTCCTACTACACTTTGTGATCTCAGCGGTTATTGGAACGATAATGACCTTGGTGATATTTGGTCTAGCCTTTCGATTTCGACGCACAATGAAAGAATAATTTGAAATATCTTGGGTTTGAGAATAGGTGAATACGTATGGCATTAATGACAGGTAAAGAATATCGCGCAAGTCTTCGGAAGCGGAGGCCATTGAAAGTATATTTCACTGGTGAACAGCTGAAGATGCCACTGGATCATCCGATCATTCAAGCCTCCATCAATTCTGTCGCCTTGACCTACGATTTAGCACACAATCCCCAAGCTCGGAATATAATGACAGCGACTTCGTCATTGACGGGGAATACCATTAACCGATTCTGTCATCTACACCAAAGTACTGAGGACCTTGAGAAGAAAGTGCAAATGCTACGGTTG
This sequence comes from Candidatus Hermodarchaeota archaeon, assembly GCA_016840595.1. Next base: position 1,560 of record JAEOSA010000188.1, read on the forward strand.
CTAGGTCAGCAATGTGGAACTTGTTTTCAACGCTGTGTCGGTATGGACGCCATCAACGCAGTGTATCTGACAACCTATGATATTGACCAGAAACACAAGACCAACTATCACCAGCGCTTCACACAGTACATGAAACAGGTGGAAAAAAACGACTGGGTCGTTGATGGCTGCATGACCGACCCCAAAGGGGACCGGAGTAAACGCCCCTCTGAGCAAAAGGATCCTGATGTCTTTGTGCACGTCATCGAACGGCACGACGATGGAGTAGTGATTCGGGGTGCCAAAGCCCATCAAACAGGTGCAATAAACTCGCATGAACATCTCCTAATGCCTACTTTAGCGATGCGAGATGCCGAAAAGGAATTCTCTATCTGTTGTGCGGTTCCCGCAGATGCAGAAGGAATCACGTATTTCTATGGACGACAGGCCAGCGATTTACGACGCTTGGATCAGACGGTCGAAGGCGATATTGACTGTGGAAATCCCGAATTCGGAGGCCAAGAATGTCTGATAATCTTTGATGATGTGTTCGTCCCCACTGAACGAATATTCATGAACGGGGAATCCGAATTTTGCAATCGGCTTGTAGAAAGCTTTGCGGCCTATCATCGCCAAAGCTATGGAGGATGTAAGGTAGGCGTTGGTGATGTCCTGATTGGGGCTGCAGCCACCATCGCCGAATACAATGGCGTCCAAAACGCCTCCCATATTAAGGACAAACTGACTGAAATGGTGCACCTGAATGAAACCCTCTATTCCTGTGGAATGGCCTGTTCCTGCTGTGGCCAAGAAACCGCTGCCGGTAACTATCTCGTTGACATCTTACTGGCAAACGTGTGTAAACAAAATGTAACACGGTTTCCATTCGAAATCGCTCGACTGCTTCAAGACATAGCCGGGGGCTTATTCGTTACCTGTCCCAGTGCCAAAGAATTAGAGAACCCAGAAACCCGAAAAATCATCGAAAAATACCTTGTCGGAGTTGAAGGCGTCAACACCATTGATCGGATGAAAATCCTGCGATTGATTGAAAATCTCACCTTAGGACGAGCAGCTGTCGGGTATCTAACAGAATCCATGCATGGAGCCGGTTCACCACAAGCCCAAAGAATCATGATTGGTCGGCTGGCGAATTTAGAAGAAAAGAAGAAACTGGCCAAATCTCTCGCAAAAATCACTGAAGAATAGAACTCCTCCTTTCTTATTTGAGGTCCCAGTTTTTGTACCATCGCCGTAAAACTTGGGGTTTTGCCTGTGGGCTAAGCGGTTTCAAGTACGGTATCACGTCAGCGGCAGCAAGCACTTCATTCTCGCTTTTGCCTTGAGTGATGCCCTCCTGCATTGTGGCTTGAACCTTAAGCATAAAATCCAACCGGTCTTGAACGAAGGTTTTAGTCATTAACGGACCGTGCCCTGGGATAATGGTGTCGACATCGAGTGTGAGATATTCTTCGAGGGCACGAATCCAATGGTGGAGACTACTCCCTTTGCCACCCCAAGGATAGCCGGGCATGAGATTGTCCCCTGCCACCAACACGCTCTCGCTAGGACAATAGATATAGCTAGAGTCGTCAGTATGTCCCCCAGTGCGTTTAATGATAAGCCGAAACATTCCGTCTTGGAGTTCCAATGAATCTTCAAAGAGCTCTGTGGGAGTCACGACGGGGAAACCAGGGAGAGTTTTGCGTTTAGCATCGTGGAGATGTTTCGCAAGTCGGGTTGAAGCAATGATTTTACAGTCGGCGTAAAAGGGGAGGTTATGTGTATGGTCGCTGTGAAAATGAGTGAGAATCACAGTCTTGACTGGCTTGCTAGCAAGCCCCTCGATTTGCCGTCTTACTTCCTGCATTTCGGTTGGCGGACGTCGTGCGCCAGCATCAATCACAACGACGTGGGACGGTAATATGACGGCAGTGGTGTTGACGCCGTTAATTAAGGCATAGCATTTGTCCGTGATTTTTTCAAAGTCCATAGACGCACAACACAACAGTGTTATTGGGTATCAAGGTTGTGTTTCCAATCTTTCACAATACGTCGTTCTCGATGGAAATGACCGAGTTCACCACCCCATTTTCCCCCAACGAACGCACCGAGCGTTTCAAGGGCGCCAAGGGCTAGTCCGAAAGCAATACCGACCCATTCACCACCCAACACAAAGCCAATGGTACCCACCCAGAGGGCGGTGAAGGCGGTCCAGTATCCAGCAAAGAAGAAGAACCATTGCCGGCGAGGCGGAGAGGCTTTCAGGTAAGTAATGTAATTAATTTTCAGGGTGGGCAAGTAGTAGATATCACGGGTAATTCCATCCAAACGAATCCCCAAAGCTTTCCCGAAAATTAAGCGCCCAAACGGATAGAAAAGAAACACGATACCCGACACGAGGGCACCCGGATAGAAGTAGACCCAGAGGAGATCAACCCAGAAATTACCCGTGGGTTGTAAATCGAAGAGAACCAGCCACACATAATAGACGAGTGCAAGGATCCCACATAGAAACCAGAAAAAGAGCCACTTCAGCGACCGGGGTTTGCCCAAACGTTCTTCGTAGAGCAAATCACGTATCTCTGCCGCCTTCATAATACAGGCATCATCGGGGGCAGGTTGACGTTTAATTTGTCCAACGATACGCCAAAAACGTCGCTTCGTATCTGCGTCCACTTGTTGAGGACTAGACATAATTGCAGTATGGATTTGATTTAGATCCTCAAGTAATCCCATACAACACAAT
>JAEOSA010000031.1 GCA_016840595.1 Candidatus Hermodarchaeota archaeon
AACCGACGGGCCCAGTCACTACCAACCGCTGTTGCCACAGTTGCATAAGGCCAACCGGTTTGTTGTCGCGCCCGTTGAATCTTCCTCCACGTCTCACCTACATCAACGCCAACAACAAGGATTAGCAACCCTGATATGATCTGTAAAAAATTCACGGGAGCAAGTATACCCACAACAAGAACCACAATCCCAACGTACTTCAAATCCCAGGCTGCTCGCTGTGGCATTTTCTTAGCAAATCCCCCCGATCTTACAGCCATTATGCAACCCACAATACCGCCTAAGAACGATAGCAAGAACAGGATCAATCCCAGCTGATTAAATAGATAGAGAGGTTGCCATATGACAGGAAAAATCATGAACCCAGAAGCTGCAAGCATCGGACTAAGGACTGCTCCGATTCCGCCTAATATTGCCAGCGTTTCAATTGTGTCTAATTCCATTTTTACCATTCCTCCAAAAGACTTGGTCTTTCGTTCTGTCTGAATCTAAGAAATTCGTAAATTAAAAGATTGACCATCCCGGCATAATTCCTCTGGTAGGTTTTACTACACTTTGAGGGATAAAAAACGAAAATACGCACGCTTATATAATTCAAAGCATGAAACGCCAGCTAGAACTACTCACTTGGTGAATTTTTATGAACGACCAACCGGTTGCGAACACAACCTCATTTGGAGCAATTGGATTCGGATTTTCACTATTACTCCTGTCTCTCAATATGGCTCAAATCCTTGATTCCAACGCTATGGGTGTTATCCTAGCCACTGGGTTATTCGCTGGCGGGCTAACCCCACTCATCGCCGGCTTGTGGTCATTGAAAACAGGAAACTCCTTTGCGGCGACAGCATACATTCTGGCTGCTACTTTCTGGTTTTCCTATGCCTTCATCTACTTTCTTCCTGCACTTGGACTAATAACACCGGTTACAGAACCTGCGATCGCTATGCTGGTTCAAATGCCATTCTTCTTCCTTTGGGGACTTCTAGCCTTCTGGCTGTTTCTCAGCTCCATGAAGGCAAATCGCGTCTTGCAGATTAACTTCTTTCTACTTGCCATTTTCTTATGGCTCGTAGCTTTCGGGTATTTCCATGCTTGGGAAACTTGGAATGCAACAACCATTGCTGATATCACTCTCGTCTGGATTGCCGGCTGGGTGGGCGTTGCTGCAGGATTCGTTGGGATTTACTATGGACTTGCATCAGTGCTCAATGAGACATACAAACGCGACATTATGCCACTCGGACAGGTTCCCCCATCCACCTAGCTACGGAACTCATTTGAAACCCAGTCTTTAAAACCCAGAGAGACTACTCCCACATATGCGTATCGCTGTTGGTTCACAAAATCCAGTGAAAGTTGAAGCTGTCAATCAAGCCTTTAGCCTTTACTTTGATGAGATAGAAATTGTGCCGGTCTCGGTTGACTCTGGGGTTCAACCCTTTCCCATGTCTCAGCAGGAAACACTCGCAGGGGCACAAAATCGGGCTCAAAAGGCTTGGAAGGTCAATAGCTCCATAGATTATGCTGTAGGTATCGAAGCTGGCGTTTTCTCAATTGAAACTTATTTTCTCGTGCAAGGCTTTGCCGCCGTAAAAAAAGATGATGAAGTAGGTTTGGGTTGTTCAGTGGCGTTTGAGGTATCACCAAATCTCATGGCAAAAATCGATCCATCTAGTGACCGAAGTAAACAAACAATCGAACAGCTTCTAGGTCGCTCCAAAATATTTCACCAAGAAGGTGTGGTTGGTGTACTCACCCAAAATCAGCTAACACGAACCCAAATTCTACGTGATGCCGTCATCTGTGCTTTACCACGTTTCCTCCTCCCCCAGTATTTCATTCCCTAGCATCTGCTAACCATTCGAACCTAGCTGATTAAGGATTCTGCGAATTCGTATCCAATGGCGACCCTGCCAATACACTTTTTGACAAGCAGGATTTGAGCACCGCCAGAACTGGTGATGACGTTTGAACGAACCCTCTGGGACATCGCCTTCGACTTCTTCTTTTGGGACAAGTCGCACTGGTGTGTTACATTGGGGGCATCGACTTCGATTTGGATCCTCAGTGAATCGTACTCCTAATTCGTCTTGAAGTGATTCTAACATTGTTTCCATAGAGCCCTCACCCGGATTCAACGCTTTGAAGCCCCGTGCACGAGCCCGAGTAATCAACTCGATATCTCTCGTAAGCAGCACTCGATCTTGGACCTGGTCTAAGATTTCGTCATCCGATTGTGTGTCACAGTATAATGTATCAAAACCGAATAGACGGAGCCATCGGGCTAGTGATCCAAGCATCCCATCAAGAATAAACCTCAGTGTGGTTGGGGGATTTTGGCTCACAATTTCTTACTCCAAATTATACGATATCCAATTTTCTTTTAAAGGGTTCACTACCTAACGGCACGATGCTGATTCTTGATTGTCCCTTGAAGTGATTAGATTGATTGACAAACTTCAGAAGGCTGCAGATTATGGTCAAAGCCTCGGTGCCACATATGCGGAATTGCGTGCTGAGTCTCTTAATCGGAACAATTCTCAATATGAGGATGGACGTGTGCGAAGTATTAGCCAACGCATCGAAGAAGGCGCGGCAATCCGTGTTTTAGCCGGTGGAACATGGGGTTTTGTATCTACAAGCGACCTGTCATTAGATGGTCTAAAATCCTCAGTGAAAGATGCCTATTCACTTGCCCAAAGTGCAAGTAAAGCTCGAAACAAACCAATTGAGCTAGTTGAAATCAAACCAGTCCAAGATAAGGTTCCCCTCAAAGTTGGACGAAATCCCACGGAGGTTGACCCCGCCGAAAAAATTGCTTACGCAGCCAAGCTCTGGGAGGAAACACAACGACTTGAGTCTCGTGTCTCAGCCATCACCGTTCGTCAACGCGATGGGTATGGAACGAAGTATCTTGTGACCAGTGAAGGAACTCAACTCGAAATAGGATTCGGTCATGTCCATCTCTGGGTATGGGTTACCGCAAAAGAGAATGGAAAAATCACAGGATCACGGGATGAGACAGGATCATCATCTCTGGGATGGGAATTTTATGAACATAACCAGACACCAGAGGTTGTTGCAGAGAGAGTCGTCGATCGTGTGAAAAGGCAACTAGCTGGATCAACACCTAAACCTGGAAGCTTCCCATGTGTGTTAGGTCCTGATGTTGTTGGAACTCTAGCTCATGAAGCCCTAGGTCATCTCGGAGAAGCTGATCTCACCTTACAAAGTCCTTTCTCCGGAAAAATGGGTCAATACGTTGCTCCAAAGGGAGTAACCATGGTGGACGATGGCACAATCAAGGATGGAATGGGAACCGACAAGTATGATGATGAGGGCGTTCCCACGAGCCGTGTGGAACTCATCAAGGATGGCATTCTACACGCCCTTCTAACGGACCGAGAATACGCCCATAGAACCGGACTACCCGCTTCAGGCAACGCACGAGCTCAAGACTACCGCTTCAGTCCCATGATTCGAATGCGAAATACATTCTTCGAGCGTGGTGATGTGCCCGATGATGAACTCTTTGAGGGCATTGACTTCGGGTATTATTGCCTTAGTGTAGCAGGAGGTCAAGCTCAAATGAATGCGAGTTTTCAAGTCGGAATTCAGGAAGCCTATGAGATTGTGAATGGTGAACTCGGGAATTCTGTAACCAACATGTCCATTTCTGGAATTGCCACTGATGCTTTACTCCAAATCGAAGGTGTCGGAAAAGATGAATTTGGTTTTGAAGAAGGACGATGCGGAAAGGGGCAAGAAGCATTAATCAGTGATGGCGGCCCGCGAATTCGTTTTGGGGGTGGACCGATCACCTTTGGAGGAAAAGCGTGATTCCACATGGAGCGTGAAGTGAGAATGAAAGATAACCAACAAACCCTACTTGCTCTAGCAGAAAAGACCGTGGCTTATGGCATGAAACACTCCGATCAAATCGAGGTCCTCATAAAAAATAATTTTGAAATAAGTGCAGTAATTATTTTAGGAGAAATTAACCGGACATCTAAATCCCAAGAAGCTGGCGCCTCCATCCGCTGTGTTGTAGGTCAACGTCTCGGTTCGGCTTTCACAAATCGTTTAGAACAAAAAACTTTGGAGAAAAGCGTGAAACGAGCAATTGCGGCAGCAAAAGCAAGTACCTCTGACTCGACATGGCAAGATTTTCCTCAACCAAAGAAATATCCAAAAGAACCGAAGGTCTGGGATGACAAAATTCCGGAAACTGACCCAGGCGTATTCGTTGATATGTCAACAACAATGATTCAACAAACAAAACAACGAGATCCAGAAATTATCTTTGGTGAGGGCGGTGCAGGTGGATTTTTTGGATGGACAGCATATGCGAATTCTAATGACATTGCGATTGCGGATCGAGGTACTGGTGTATACGCCTATGCTGCATTTGTGACGCCCATTGAATCGGGGATGACTCCGATGGTTTGGACCATCGATGTGAACCGTAATTTCCAACTGGACTTGGATTATGTTGTCGAAAACACCGTGAAAGATGTTCATCTGGCAAAGAATTCTGCAAAAGGGAAAACGGAAACCGGAACAGTGATTTTCAATGCATCTGCCTTGGATGAATTACTTACATACGCCTTTATGCCCGCCATCAAGGGAGATAATGTTGTTCGTGAAAAATCAATGCTAGCCGACAAGATGGGTGACATGGTCGCTTCCAAAATTCTCTCCTTCACCGATGACGGACTCAAAGAAAATGGATATGCGACAGAGCTGTTCGATGGCGAAGGGATCGCTCGACAGAAGACGCCTCTTATTGAGAAAGGAAAACTCCGTTCGTTCTTATGGAATAACTATTGGGCACAACGCCATGGTGGAACCAGCACAGGAAATGCGACGCGAAACCTCCGAACAGGAGTACTCAATATTGCCCCAACAAACATGGTCATTCCTGGAGGAAAACGTTCACAAGAAGATATGATCAGCGATATCAAATCAGGGTATTTAATCAACGGATTACAAGGCGCCCATTCTTCGAATCAGGAAACGGGTGATTACAGTGTGGTTGGCAATCCTGCCTTTCGAATCAAAGATGGAAAATTAGTTGGAGCCGTTCATGGACTAATGCTTGCTGGAAACGCATTTGAATTCATCAAGAAAGCGGAAGAAGTCGGTAGCGATGTACGAGCCTATCTCTCGGATGGTGGAGGATCAGTTATTGGCCCTTCCGTCCAGTTTCATGATGTCCAAGTTGTGGCTAAAGCTGAGTAATTTTATTCATTTACGAGAAGACCTTTTATCGAATTCCTTAGATAGCTGCTCTAACAACTCACGCTGACGCTTTGATAATTTCTTAGGTACTTGAACATTAATGCGAACTAACAGATCGCCTTTTCCTCGCCATTGCCTCCGTGGCATACCTTGACCCCTCAGACGAAGGACTGTATCCGGTTGTGTACCTGTAGGGATTTTTAACCGGACTTGAGACGTGAGAGTCGGAACTTCAATCTCAGATCCCAACGTGGCTTGAGTGATGGTGATTGGCACTTCAATGACCAGATCATCACCCACACGCTGGAATGTTTTATCCGGTTTGATGTGAACTACAACATAGAGGTCACCAGGACGACCCCCATCATGTGACGCCCCTTGGCCCTTTAAGCGGAGCATGGAACCAGATTCGATACCTGGCGGAATCTGGACCCGGATACTTCGCTTCTCCTTAACGGTTCGTTTTCCTTTACACTCTGAACAGAGGGTCTCAGCGATTTGTCCTCTACCATGACAAGTAGGACAGGTACCCACGCGAATAACCTGCCCGAACATAGTTTGTTGGACTTGACGGAGTTCGCCACGCCCGCCACAATTAGTACATGTATTCAAGGGCGTTCCGGGTTCAGCACCCTTTCCTTCACAATGTGGGCATTGTTCATCTCGTTTGAGGCTGATTTCTTTTTCAATACCAGTCGCTGCTTCTTTGAGTGTAACTTCCATGTCATAACGGAGGTCTATAGCTGTGGTTCGACCAGGGGTGCTTCGTCCCCTTCTGCCCGTGAAGAAATCGAATATGCTTCCAAAGCCACCTAGACCACCGCCGAGGCCAAAACCTCGGAGAATATCCTCAAAATTAATTCCGCCGAAAATATCTTCAGTAGTATAACGACCACTTATGCCTGCATGACCGAACTGGTCGTATTGAGTTCGTTTTTGATCATCGGAAAGAATCGCGTAAGCTTCTGAGATTTCTTTGAATTTGTCTGAGGCTTCCGGCTCCTTGTTACGGTCGGGGTGATATTTGAGCGCGAGTTTTCGATACGCTTTACGAATTTCTTCTTTTGTAGCCTGACGTGGGACTCCCAAGACTTCGTAATAATCACGTTTTTGGTTATTGCCATAACTCACGCTAGTCACCGAATACGGTAAACAGGAATCTAAACTTGACTTTTATTTGTTCTGCCAACGTTAATCTGAATGAGGATGAATTAGTGTTGTGTCAAAGATCTGATTATTTCTTGTCTTCATCGTCTACAACTTCGTAATCGGCGTCAACGACTTTTTCCTTGGACTTTTTCTTTTTCTTCTTCTTCGTTGGTTCAGATGGCTCTTCATCAGAGACTCCTGCTTGTGCTTGTTGTCGTGCTTGTTCTTCGGCTACTTGCTGGTAGACCGCAGCTCCAAGACCTTGTATTACGTCAGTGAGTGTTTCCATTTCCTCTTTCACTGCAGCAAGGTCTTTGTCTTGCACGGCTTTTTCAAGCCTGTTAGTAGACTCTTCGACCTTTTGACGATCTTCCTCACTTACTTTATCGCCATGTTCTTTCAAGGTTTTTCGAGCCGTATAGACCATAGATTCCGCTTTGTTGAATTCTTCGACTTCTTCCCGGCGACGCTTATCTTCTTCTTCGTACTTCTCGGCGTCTGCAACCATTCGATCCTTCTGGTCATCGGTGAGCTTTGTCGATGCAGAAATGGTTATTTTTTGTTCATTACCTGTTCCGAGGTCCTTTGCAGACACATGCAAAATTCCATTGACATCAATATCAAAAGTGACTTCGATTTGAGGAATACCCATTGGTGCCGGTGGAATACCCGTGAGGTTGAACTGTCCCAAGGAGATATTATCACGAGCCATAGCTCGTTCACCCTGAAGGACATGAATGGTCACAACCGTCTGCATATTGCTTGCAGTGCTAAAGATCTGGCTCTGCGTGATAGGAATAGTTGTGTTTTTGTCGATGATTCGTGTCATCACTTCTCCTTTGGTTTCCACACCCAACGATAACGGTGTGACATCAAGAAGAAGGAGGTCTTTGACCTCACCAGTGATAACACCCGCTTGGATGGCGGCTCCAAGAGCCACTGCTTCCATAGGATCTACGCCACGTTCCGCTTTCTTCCCAATGAATTTCTCGACATACTGGCGGACAATAGGCATGCGTGTTGGTCCGCCAATAAGGATGATCTTGTCAATTTCTTTCGGTCGTAACTTGGCATCATTGATTGCGGTACGCATTGGACCGTCACAACGTTCAATGATCCCTCGAACGAGGTCTTCCAGTTTTGCGCGAGTAAATTTTCGTTGCATGTGTTTCGGACCAGATTTATCGGCGGTGAGATACGGGAGGTTGATTTCCGTTTCGATAACATTCGAGAGCTCGATTTTGGCCTTTTCAGCCGCTTCGAGTAACCGTCGCCAAGCAGTTGGATCATCATGAAGATCCATCCCATGCTCAGCTTTGAACTCGTCAGCGAGCCAATTGGCAACCATCAGGTCCATATCCGTTCCACCGAGTTGTGTATCTCCTGCGGTGGATACGACCTGAAAGAGTCCGCTTCCGGTTTCTGGGTCAGGTCCGAAATCCATTATAGTGACATCAAGTGTCCCTCCACCGAGGTCAAATACGAGAATCTTCAATTCTTGATCAAGTTTATCAATACCATATGCAAGAGAAGCTGCCGTGGGCTCGTTAATCAACCGCACCACTTCAAGACCTGCAAGCTCCCCAGCATCTTTAGTTGCCTGTCTTTGATTATCATTAAAATACGCAGGAACTGTGATAACCGCTTTCAGAACCGGTTCCTCAAGAAAGGACTCAGAATCAACCTTGATTTTACGTAGAATATAAGAGGACAGTTCTTCGGGTGTGTATGTTTTATCTCTTATCTTGATCTTTTTTCGGGTACCCATTTTCCGCTTGACTGCGGTAACTGTTCCTTCAGGGTTGGCAACTGCTTGTCGTCGGGCGGGTTCACCCACGAGCCGTGTCCCATCATCGGTGATGGCGATATATGAGGGGAAGGCTTTCCCTGACACGGTTGGACCTTCTGCACTGGGAATGATGACTGGTCGATCTCCGCGCATCACAGCTGCTGCTGAGTTACTTGTTCCCAGGTCAATTCCAATAATTTTTGTCATACGAATCAACTCTATATCATGAATCAGCTACAATCATTTTTGCTTTGATGAATCTTTTTTCGGTTTTTCTCCCTTTGCTGACGCGGTTCTGACAGCTTCTGGAGGTTTAGGAGCAATTGCAATTTTCACCATGGACGGACGCAATAACGATCCCTTTAGCAGATAACCTTTCCGCAATTCTTCTATCACCGTATTTGGGGGGACTTCTGAAGTTTCTTCACGAACCACCGCTTCATGACGTAGGGGATCAAATGCTTGTCCCTCACAGGAAATTGGCTTTACGCCGGCATTTTGCAGGGTAGCTTTCAGGTTATCGACTAACATACTAAGCCCTTCAATAAAGGGGGCATTCATTTCGATTTGAGGTATCATAATTTGCGCTCGTTCTAAATCATCCAGGATTGGCAGCAATGACAAGATCAAGTCACGATTGGCCTGGAGTCGCAACTGGGTTTTGTGTTTTTCCATTGATTTGACATAATTATCATGATCCGCCTGGGCGTAAGCCAGTTGTGTTTTGTATTTTTCAACTTCAACTTGGGCTTCGCCTAAAGCTTTCTCCAGTTGCTTCTTAGTAATCTTGGGCTTCACGGCTTTCTTTCCAGGCATCGTGTCTTTAACTACCTCGCTCTTTGCTTCTCTTGACTTTGTCACTTCGTCTTGCTTGTGAGGATTCTGTGTCATTGAGTTAGTCAACCTCATACTCTTCGGGAAATGTGGTTTACTTGCTGAGTTATGAAGGGAGCTGTTATTACCAAATCCCAAATACTGCTGAGTGTTTTCCGGATGTAATGCCAAGTGCATTATGGTTACTAGCAACTCACGAAAATCTGATGACAAAATAAAAGATTTTCGGAGATGCTTATATCAGAATCGTCGTAGCGTGAAGAGGTTGATTTAGAGAAAAGCCTCCAACGCCTCTTTCAGCGGCTGATATCCAACGCCACCGACGATTCGGTGGACCATTTGTCCATCTTTGAAGATGCCAAAGGTGGGCACGCCTTGGACGCGATATCGCATCGCGATCTCAATATTGTGGTCGACATCAATTTTTGCTACTTTAGCCCGTCCAGCATATTCTTGGGCGAGTTGCTCGACAACGGGGGCCATCATTTTACAGGGACCACACCATTCAGCAAAAAAATCTACAAGAGTGACGCCTTTGCTGATGGTTTGATCAAAATCTTGTGTAGATAAGTGGAGAATCCCTCGTGGGAGTTGGGGGTGTTCTGTTTGGGTTGTCATAGTTTGTTTTAACTCCTTAATTTTTTGTTCACGTAATCGTGCAAGTTCGGGATCGGGGTTTTCACTCATTGTGATTCCTCCTCTCCGTGATTATGGGCGGGATTGGTGCAACTTGATGTGTGGCAACCTTCTCCGCTCCTAAGGTTAGGGACGATGTAGGCTGCGAGCAGAAAGATTAGCCCGATTACTGCGAGCCAGGGGATTGCTATCGTTATGCTAATCATAATAAGGGCTAGCCCAATAATGACCATGCTTATTCCCTGTTTGGTACAGAGGGGGCAGCCGATTTTTACCATGACTCGTTCACCGTCCGTTTCGCTACAAGTTCTTTCTTATCCTTGTTTTGCAGCGATTAGATGTTCGATAGAGATGTTAAAATATAAAGGTGTCGATAGTGCCACAACTGTGCACATCCGTTTAACGATTTTTCGCTGACTCCACCCAATATCGATCCAAAAAAGTCACAATCTGTTTGTAGAAGGTATCCAATGCATCTTTAATGAGATCTTTTAGTGTCGACAGGCTCACGGCTTCATAGACATAGACGTATCCGCCCTTCCGTAATGTTCGGGTTCGACGATAGGCAAATCCACGTTGAACTAGATTTTGAATTGCCCGTTGAATTGTGCTCCGGTTTCGTCCTAGGGCTTCTGAAGTCTCTTTGACAGTAGCTTGACCTTTCAGCAGGGAAAAGTAGACATCGATTTCTAGAGTCCGAAGGCCAAGGAAGCAGTGCATGACGTCGCTTGCTTCAACCTTTTGACCTGTCATGATTTGTTGAACACCTGAGAGTGCCATTTTTTCGGTTCACCTGTTTCTTAGTGGATGATAGTCATTCTCGTTTGATAATAATGTTGTGGTCGGTTGTGCCACTATCAGTATCAACCGCATATTCAAAAAGATATCAAAAACAGAATGATGAGGCATAATGTAAAATATGTCCTAGGGGCATCGAGGGAACACGGTGGATGAATGTCCAATATCCATGGATTTCAAGTGGAACTGGATCACTCCTATGACCTTGACTTGACCGTGGATAGTTGGATTTACCCAGATATTCAACCCGTCCCAGAGATGAAACGACCTGGAGAATTTGCCCGCTGCATACAAATCAAGGGTGCTCAGGTGCCTATTCGCGTCCACCAATTACGAAAAGGATCGCGTCCCAGACTGATGATACAATGGCCAGCAAAATACGGGGCTCAACACAAAGCCATCACCTCATTAGTAGAATGGCTGTTGGGTTGGGATGTCGATACTCGACCAGTCCTCGCTGCGATAAAACAAGATCCTGTCATAGCTCATCTTGCTAAACCCTTGAGCGGTCTACGTCCCTATTCACCACCAACCCTTTTTGAAGCGCTCGTGAAATCTGTCATCCAACAACAAGTCAGTTTTCGATCAGCCAATCAAGTCACTCGAAGACTTGTCTTAGCCTATGGACCACAATCTCAGCTGGGAGATGGGACGTTGTACGGGTTTCCAACACTCGACACCCTAGCAAGGCTTTCAGAAACGGATCTCAGAGCATCCAAAGTTGGTTACAAAGCTCCCTATCTTATTGGGATTTTTGAACAGCTGACAAACGGGTCACTGCAATTAGACAGACTTGCTCAATCTGGAACCGAAACTGCAATACGAGACCTCGATGCGATACGGGGGATTGGTGTCTGGACTGCAGAGCTTGCTGTATTGACTGGGTTACGGAGGCTGGACATTTTTCCATCTGATGATCTTGGCATCCGACAAATCATTTCGCAGTTGTACATGGATGGGCGACTAGCGAAGCGGCGTGATGTTGAGCGAGTGGCAAAACGATGGGGCGCAGTTAAGGCATTAGTGCAATACTTTCTCATGTGTGCTCAGGTTCTCGGACTCGTATAGTAATTTTAATTTTATATCGACAATCTAAAACTTTATATTTAGGCACGCCTAAATTTAAACTATGACTCCCGCACCACAAAATCCTGCTGGAATACGACAAGAGGAATCAAAATCCACGTCCACTGCAGACCGATATAACCTACCAAGTGCTAGTATCGAAGAGTATCTCGAGACCATTTTCAGACTCCTACAGAATAAAGATGGATACGCCAAGACAGGTGAATTAGCTGAAGTCCTCAATGTCAAACCAGCTAGTGTTACTCAGATGGTGCAGAAACTCGCTGCGAAAAATTATTTGAAATATGAGAAAAGCCGTGGAGTTCGCCTAACACGCAAAGGGCGAAAATTAGCTCTAGATGTCTTACGACGGCACCGGATTGCAGAAAGATTACTGGTTGATTTATTGGGTGTCAGTTGGGAAGAAGCCCATGATGTGGCTTGCGAATGGGAGCATATGCTTACTCCCGATTTATGTAATCGGGTTCTTGATCGATTAGATGAACCTGCGACATGTCCTCATGGGAATCCAATTCCTGCAGCCAATGGCACTGTTTCTCCTCTTCCCGAATTAACTCTTGCTGATTTAAATCAGGATGAGAAAGCAGTTATTGAGTGTATCAGTGATGAGAATTCGGATTTGTTAAGGATGATGGCTTCAATGGGAATGCTTCCCGGTGAGATTGTACGAGTAGTCCAAGTATCCCCTATCGGAGATACATTGCTCGTCGAAGTGGGAACTGCTCAATTTGCATTAAGTAGCGAAGTTGCCAAACGTGTCCGAGTTCATCGCGATAAAGACGATGAATAAATGCGGGGGTGATGTTGAGTTTGAATGGTTCCCGCAAAAGGAAATTCCGTCGCCGAAGGCACCTAAGAAAGAAAGAAAAGGTTCGAATAGCCCTTGTTGGTCAACCCAATGTGGGTAAAAGTGTGATTTTCAATCACTGGACCGGTCTTGGAGCAATTGTCTCCAACTATCCAGGGACTACAGTCGAAATCCTCGAAGGAACGGTATATCTGTCCCGACATGATGTATATGCCCCACAGTGGCATCCCAAAATCAAGCATTGGGCATCACCCTTCGAAGAGTCGATCGAATCCGAGGGGGGAAAATCGAATCCTATAGATGATAAACCACGTCGTGGAAAGGGTCGACGTAGATTCATGCGACGGTTTCGAGAGTGGGCGTCAAGAGATTATTTGGATGAAGCGGAAGGTGTCCGTCTCGAGATTGTTGACCTACCTGGGTCTTATACAATTATCAGTCCAACCACTGAAGATGAAAGAGTCACTCTCCGCTATCTTCAACAGGATATTCCTGATGTCGTCGTGAATGTCATCGATGCCACAAATCTTCCAAGAAATCTTCTTCTCACATTAGCACTGCTAGAGTTCAATATCCCAGTTGTAGTTTGTCTGAACCAAGTTGATCTAGCACGACGAATGGGTATTGAGATTGATGTCGGGAAACTTGAAAAACTCCTTGGTGTTCCAGTTATTCCCACTGTCGCTATTCAAGGAAAAAATTTGAAATTACTCCTGCGTACTGCGGCAAGAACTTTCCTTGTGGAATCAAGACATAGTCCACGTCGCTTGCTGTTTCCTGATGGAATCGAGGCAAAGCTTCGTAGGCTGGAAAATAAACTCTCAACCCTGCAACTGGTTCCAATGAACTTACCGTTACGCATTCTTTCACAACAGCTCTTAGAGGAATACGCTGAATGCTCAGAATGTGTCGAATCGGAAATGGATCAAGAAGAGGCTGTGAAAACGGTTCAAGAAGTTCGTGAAGAAATCGAAGCCGGATTTGACGCGGATATCGTACTGGTTCTGGGTGAAAAACGTCTTGATTATGCTTCCTACATTATGGAACAGGTACAGAAAGGGAAGGGTAAACGAGTACCTCTAACTGAACAGATTTCTGCCATCCTAACTCATCGGATATGGGGTCTGCCCATTGCTGTCATGATTATCATTGGGTCACTGCTGTTAGTCTTTGGTGTCGCGACGATATTTGATGCAACTATTGGAGATTTCTGGGAACTTGTCATTAATCCCACGGCTGAATCTCTGATCAATAATTACATTCCTTCGCCCCTAATACAAATCATCTTATTCTATGGGCTTGTCTTAGGTATTCAAGGATGGCTATTCGTCGCCATACCCTTTGTCGCCACCTTCTACATCCTCTTATCCATTTTAGAAGATTCAGGGTATCTAGCTCGTATCGCCTTCCTACTTGATGCCTTCATGCACCGTCTCGGTCTACACGGACGAGCCATCATACCCATGTTAACTGGCGCTGGCTGCAATGTTCCCGCCGTGATGGGCAATCGCATTCTCAATACCAAACGTGAACGATATATCGCCGGATTCCTTGTTGTGCTTGTACCCTGCTCCGCTCAACTAGCCGTTATACTTGGGACCGTGGCTTTCTACGGGTCAATATTTTTTGCTTTCATAATCTATGGCATCATTCTGGCAATTATTATTGGGCTGGGTACCATGCTTCAACATACATTGCCCGGAGCATCACATGGGCTTGTCATGGAAATCCCCCCACTTCGTGCTCCAAGAGTAAAACCTATCCTGAAAAAAACTTGGATCCGTTTCCGCGAGTTTGTTTATATCGCTCTACCAATGATTGTCATCGGCAGTGCTATCCTCGGAGTTCTTCTAGAATACGGCTATCTTCACCTAATCATCGCTCCGGCAGCGCCCCTCGTTGTTGGCTGGCTCGGACTCCCCCCAGAAACTGCTGCAGCCCTAATCTATGGTGTGCTTCGTAAAGAATTAACTGTGGAACTCCTGATTGTCCTGGCGTCCGGTCCTCTAGAGGCATTCATGACGGTGCGTCAAATGTTCGTGTTCGCTCTCGTCACCACCATCTATATCCCCTGTATCGCTACCCTCGCTGTGCTCGGACGAGAATATTCCTGGAAATATACTGCTGTTCTGGCAACGACAACCATAACCTTGGCTTTCCTTCTTGGAGGCGTGGCAAATTGGTTGCTCATCGGGTTAGGATTTCCATAAACTTGAAAAGGTGAACATAAAGTAGGATACGTAACTAGGTAAACTAAAAAAATGGAGGAAATATCAACAATGGCAGAATATCGATGTCCAATGTGTGGTAGCACATTTCAAAAAGCACAAGCCTCCGGGTGTGCTGGCTGTATGATGGCCCGCTCCTGTGGCTCAATCGCTTGCCCATCCTGCGGCTACGAATTTCCCGCCGTTCCTGAGGAAGCTTAGGATCGGGCCCTCCTAGGTTACCAATCTTCTTCTCTCAG
>JAEOSA010000189.1 GCA_016840595.1 Candidatus Hermodarchaeota archaeon
CAACTTTTTTGACTTTTTCAACCATATCCCGAAGCATTCTCTCTTCTTCGTCAAGAAAAGCCTGCATCTGAGAGACCTCTCGAATGTCGATTTTCGCAGTAAATTCAGTCTTCTCAACTTCAAAGGCGCTTTGAACTAGAGCAATTTTCGGATTCTTGACCCGCTTGGCCATTCCAGGATGTACAATTTCTTTGTCAAGGACTATTCCTTCGATGAACATTGTATCTCGGATGGTGCCGCCCGGCTTCTTTTCAACTTTAACGTTGTCAATATCCGCCTGCGTTGAACCATCGATAATATCGGTGATACGCTGGATTGCTAGCACACCCAAATCAGCTAAAACTTTACGAAATTCAGAGACAACCTTTGATTGCATGGCCGTCATAGCGACCTTCTTTAGCATTGCATCACTAGAATCTTCAACAGCAATTGAATCAAGTACTTTCAATGCCTTCTCCGTCGCTTTCCGAAATCCCTCAACAATCACAGTAGGATGAATCTTCTGTTCAATAAGCATTTCAGCCTGCTTTAGGAGCTCACCTGCCAACACAACTGCTGAAGTTGTTCCATCACCCACTTCGTCATCCTGGGTTTTCGCCACTTCAACAATCATCTTCGCTGCAGGATGTTCTACATCGATTTCTTTCAGAATCGTTGCTCCATCATTAGTAATCGTAACATCTCCGAAGCTATCAACTAGCATTTTATCCTGACCTTTCGGGCCAAGTGCGGTTCTAATAGCCTCTGCAATTGCAACAGCCGCCATTATGTTATTTCCTTGAGCATCGCGGCCACGTTCACGCTTTGTACCTTCTTTCAATAATAATACTGGAGTTCCACCGAGTGACATATGGTGTGTCACCTTCTTTGAGTAATATTGGTGCTGTTGCACCTTCCACTGACATATAAAAATTTCGCTGCTTCCTACTCTAAAGTCGAAGACGTCCGGCAAGTAAATGTAGATTTCCAACATGCGGAGGCTTACCCAGCTCTCGTTTTACAGCATCATAACAACGCTGAACTTGATCTAATGGTGTTGCCGGTAAATCTTTCATGAGATGGCATGGATGAAAAATCAATAAACTGTATTCAATAGAAGGTTGGTTCAGTTCCTTCAGAAATTGAGCTATTTGGGTAACCTCCTGTTCATCAACATAGTGAGGAACTAGAAGAGTTGTTGCCATCAATGGAGGATACTCTCGCTCCTCAAAAGGGAGAAGATTAGCTAACATCTTGAAATTATCAAAACTTGGCTTTTTTGGTACACCAGAGAGTGCCTGATATATCGGTTCAGAGAAGGCTTTCAAATCAAATTTAATGATTCCACCTGCTTCTTCTACAAGTCTTCCCATCTTCTTCATTAATCTTGGATTCCCATGCCCATTCATCTCAAAGCATTGTCTTAATAAACGACCCTCAAACCGAGTTTGACACTCTTCCATAACCCGTATTGTAAATGGCAGTTGTGGCTCGGGTGATCCGCCAAAATAGCAAATACATGAAATCTTTTGATTTTGGTCAATCACATTCAAAAAATCTTCAATATCCACTAAGGATCCTTGTGCAATTCTTTTGTGTGAAACATTCTGACAGAATAGACAATCCAGGCTACATCCATAGAAAAAGACGGCAAGATTCGAATATCCATATTCGGCACTTGGCTTTTTTGCCCATTGTGGGTAGCCTACACCCGTCCCACCCGGACAGAAATAAGATCCGCAACAATTGGTCACGTGAGGGTCAAAGTAATGATGCATCAACGCTTTCGTTGCTGAAATCTTCGCTTCTAAACGGCTTTCAACATTGCGACGCAATCCACAATAGCCCAGACAATCAGAGGGGATGATGCACTCGTTTGCGCAGACCTTGCATTTCAGGCCTTTCTCTGCTTTGGGCACTGTTTCAGGTAATTCAAAGAGATATTGGCGCCAACTGTGTGCATTCCGGACAAAGCTTTTTGATATTTTAGTATCTTTTCGAAGACAAGCAGAGCAAATTGGGAGAACTTCTGATAGATTAAATTCTTTATGGCAAATTTCACACCGAGTCATAACTACGAACATCACAGGACTTTTCTAGATTGAACTCCTACACACCGATGCAAAAGAATTCCGCTATTTCTGTCAATGTTCGAAATAGCTTTTTGTCCAATGACGTCAGTTGAATAGTGGCGATAAATATTGCAATATCGTGAGGTTTCCCAATTCTATGACCGGTTAGAAAACACAACGAAACGACTCGAAATGATCGATATTCTCGCTGAACTATTCTCAAGCTTGGCAGAAACATCTGCTGCTCATACGATGGGTCGGGTTGTGTATCTGACCCAGGGCAAACTTTACCCGGATTGGACAGGTAAACCAGAAATTGGAATAGCAGAGAAAATGGCGATTAACGCAATTGCCATAGCATTAGGAATTAATGCCAAACAAGTAACTAAGACGGTTAACACAACTGGGGATATCGGTGTTGCTTGTGAACAGTTGTTAACCCAAAAGAGACAAACTGCTCTTTTTCAGGCACCCCTTTCTGTTTCACACGTGTATGAATCGCTGGAAAAAATTGCTGCCGCACAGGGTACAGGAAGTGCAGACTTCAAAATTAGGACACTGGCAGGTCTAATCAATGCGGCTATTCCGCTTGAAGCTAGATATTTGCTCCGGACGGTGACAGGTGCATTGAGACTTGGTATAGCTGAAATGACAGTACTCGATGCACTGGCTGTTACCTTTGCTGGAGGCAAAGAAAATCGAGAAAAAATCGAACGAGCCTACAACATCACTAGCGATTTAGGATACATTGCTGGATTGATTTCTACAAAAGGGCTCCAAGCTATTGAGGATGTCCAAGTTTCTTTAGGGAAACCAATTCGAATGATGGCAGCCCAGAAATTATCCACTGCCCAAGAAATCATCGAAAAATTAGAAGGAAAACTCGCAGGTGAATGGAAGCTAGATGGAGAGCGAATGCAAATCCATAAAAATGACCAAGAAATCACAATTTTTTCTCGCCGGCTTGAACAAATAACTGACATGTACCCTGATGTTGTACAATTAGCAAAAGAGCATTTCACAGCAAAAACTTGCATTGTGGAAGGTGAAGCAGTGGCAGTTGATAAACAAGACACAGAAAAGCTGCTACCTTTTCAAGTGCTCATGCGACGTCGACGAAAATACAAAATTGATGAAATGGTCAAAAAGATACCTGTTGCAATTTTCTTTTTTGATTGTCTTTATGTCAATGATATCGATCTCACACAGGAACCCTACTTGAAACGAAGAGCCCATCTCGAACAGATTGTCAAGAAGAGTAACCATACGCGTCTTGTACCCGCCAAAGAACTGGCTACTTCATCAGATGTGGAAGCTATGTTCCGTGATGCACTAGAACACGGTGGTGAAGGGTTAATCGTAAAATCTACTGGTTTGAATTCAATTTACCGTGCTGGGGCACGAAGCTGGTTGTGGGTAAAGCTCAAAGAATCTTACCAAGCTCAAGCCATAGGACCGGTCGATCTTGTTGTTGTAGGTGCGTTTTGGGGAAGAGGCCGACGAGCAAAAACCTATGGTGCCCTGCTTGCGGCGGTTCGTGATGAGGAAAGTGGTGAATTCAGAACAGTGTGCAAAGTTGGGACTGGCTTCAGTGACGAAGAACTTGAAAAACTTCCAGAACGCTTCAATTCCCTCATCCTTCCCCAGAAAGATTCCTTAGTAGATTCTAAGATGAACGCCGATGTTTGGTTCCGCCCTGCCTTGGTCTTTCAAGTAGTGGGAGACGAGATAACTAGGAGCCCAGTTCATACCTGTGCATTCAATCAAGTGGCACCCAATGAAGGCCTTGCCATACGATTCCCACGATTTGATGGAACCTGGCGTTACGATAAATCACCTGAAGAGGCTACCTCAGTTAATGATATTATTACGGCATATAATGCCCAAACAAAAATCAGTAAGTAACATTATTTCTGCATTATTGCAAGCACTCTATCAGGCTCTACCCCTTCAATGAGCAGGGTCTTTTTCTCCGACTTTCTGCCTGAAACAATACGCACATCTTCTATTGAAATTCCAAGGCGTTTCGCAATCACTTTAACAACCTCCGCGTTTGCCTGGCCGCGAATTGGAGGCGCCTTGACGTACACTTGGCAAATTTTTCCCTCATTTAATTCGATGCCTTTCTTCTTTGATCGTGTTATTACTCGAACAAAGAGTAAGGTTCCCTTATCGTGAGGCTCTGTCATGACATTCTG
>JAEOSA010000190.1 GCA_016840595.1 Candidatus Hermodarchaeota archaeon
GTCTTGGATTCAATGGGTTTGAACCGCTATTGTTGTCGAAGAATGCTACTTAGCCACGTTGACATCATTGATGATATTTTACAATTTGCGGAGCGGACCTAGCCATGACAGAAGATCTTCTCGTTGCACTTGACCAATATTTGGCTGCTGGAATTCACATTGGGACTCAGGTCAAAACCGTTACAATGGAGCCGTATATCTACAGAGTGCGCCAAGACGGGCTCTACGTCCTTGATATTCGCAAATTCGATGAACGTATTCGCGTTGCATCTCGAATGCTAGCTCGTGCAGATCCAGCTACGGTTGCAGTGGTTGGAGCCCGACAATATGCACAAAAGCCTATCCAAACTTTCTGTACAGTAACTGGCACAACACCTCTCTCTGGGCGATTCATTCCTGGTACCTTCACGAATCCTAGTCTTCCACAGTACACTGAACCAACGCTTCTTTTAGTTACAGATCCCCGGGCTGATGCTCAAGCGGTTAGAGAGGGTGCAAAGGTTCGTATACCCATCATTGCCCTCGTTGATACTGATAATTCACTTCAATATATTGATCTCGCAGTTCCCTGCAATAACAAAGGTCGTAAATCCCTATCTTTGACGTATTGGCTTCTAGCACGACAAATTCTTCGAGAACGAGGTCAGCTTGCTCCTGATGCTGACTTCCCATTCAAAGTAGAAGACTTTGAAGCTATCCTACGTCGTATTGAGAGCTAAACTCAGTTTTTCCTTCTTTCAAATCATTTTTCTCGTCTCTTCTTCTTTCAGCAAATCATGGAAAGGCTATTAAGCGCCTAGCTCTGAAACGACTCGTAATTCCCCAAATGAAATTAGGCGAAAATGCCTTGTTCCGAATACAATTTCATTTCAGGAGGTAAATAACAATGGGCAGAGGCTCAGGTTTTGGCAAAGTCATCCTCTTTGGTGAGCATTTTGTAGTCTATGGGTTTCCGGCAATTGCTGCTGCCGTAGGATCCACCACAATTGCGACAGTCCGACGAATTTCAGAACCCGGGTGGAAAATCACTGATAATCGTCCCGCGGTCCCGGGATATAAGAAAAAGAAATTAAATGAGCAAAAAGTATCCATTGACAATATTCTCCGTTTTGCTGATATTGATGTTAGCCAAGAAGGGCTTCACATTACACTCGGTGGCAAACTTGTCTGTGCCAGTGGTATCGGGGCAAGTGCTGCAAGCTGCACAGCCATTGCACGGGCGCTAAACGACGAATTCAGGCTAGGTTGGGATGACAATAAAGTCAACGCATGTGCCTATGAGGGCGAACTAGGCTATCATGGCACTCCTAGTGGTATTGATAATACGGCTGCGACTTTTGGTGGAATCGTCTGGTACAAACGTGATCTCAACGGTGGAGACCCTACCATTGAAACAATCAAACTGAAAGAACCTACGGACATCGTAATTGCTAGCACGGGTATCACGGCTAGCACAAAAGAAGTGGTGGGTGATGTACGGAAACTGAAAGAAGAGAAGACCAAATGGTGGGATCAAATCGCTGAGGATTATGCAGAAATTGTTGAAACTGCACAGAAAGGCTTTGATGACATGGATCTTCAACTAATTGGTTTGCTCATGAATCAAAACCATAATCTGCTGATAGAAATTGGGGTTTCTTGTGTTGAGTTAGAGGAACTCGTGGGCGTCTCTCGGCAAGCAGGAGCGTGGGGTGCCAAATTAACGGGAACTGGACGCGGTGGCAATATGGTGGCATTGACGCCTGGGCGTGACCTCCAAAATAATGTGTTCGGTACAATCAAACAACGGGGCTTTTCAGCCTGGCGTTATAGAATTGGAGTCTAAAAAATTGAGAGGTGAATAGTAATGGGTCTACGTGAACATCTACAAAAACTTGGGAAAGAAGGATCTCTTCTAAAAGTAACAAAACCAGTGTCAAAACGGTTAGAAGCCGCTGGTATATTGAAAGCAGTTGAACCAAAGCCTGTTCTCTTTGAAAACGTAAAAGATTCGGAATTCCGAATTATGGGCAATCTCTTTTGTAGTAAAGATAGTATTGCCTCTTATCTCGGGATATCTACAAGCGAAATTATTCCTACTCTTAGCAAAGCCATTGAAGACCGTTCGCCTCCTGAAGAGGTCAAGGTTGCTCCCTGTCAAGAAGTTGTTGAAAAAACGGTTGACCTCGACAAGGTGCCAATTGTCTTTCACAACGAGCGAGATGGTGGCCCATATATTTCATCAGCTGTTGTTGTAGCCGGGCATCCCAAATATGGACAGAACCTCGACTTCCACCGAGCGATGCAAATCAAGAAGGATATAATGAGCGCACGCGTCGTGGCTAAAAGGAATTTTCACACTTTCTTGGAAGACCTTGGAACAGTGGATGTTGCATTTTGTATCGGTAATTCACCAAACATCTTGGTTGCAGCTGCTACTAGTGTCGAAATTGGCATCAACGAGCTTGAAATAGCTAATGCCTTAGAGCCGGTTCGAGTGGTGAAAGCGCAAACCTCAGATTTACTTATTCCTGCTGATTGTGAGTGGGTTCTCGAAGGGAAAGTGTACAGAGATAAACGACATGACGAGGGGCCTTTCATTGACTTAACTCAAACCTATGATGTCATCCGAAATGAACCCCTCTTTGAAGTTACTTGTATCACACACCGAAGAGATGCAATATGGCAGGCTCTTCTACCGGGTGCCTTTGAACATAAGGTACTCATGGGGATGCCTCGGGAACCAACCATCTTCCGTAAGATCAACGAGAAGGGTGTTCGCTGCTTAGATGTGAATATTGACCCTGGTGGATGCAGCTGGCTTCATGCGGTAATTCAAATCGATAAACAACGCGAAGAAGACGGTAAACTTGCCATCGAAGGCGCTTTTGAAGGTCACCGAAGTCTCAAGCACGCCTATATCGTCGATAAGGATATCGACATCTATGATCCCTATGACGTGGAATGGGCTATGGCCACCCGGTTTCAAGGTGATGTTGACCTCGTTGTTAAAGAGAAAGAACGAGGAAGTAGTTTGGATCCCAGCTCTGAGCCTGGAACCTACCTTACGACAAAATTAGGTTTTGATCTCACTGCTCCCCTGAAAGTCGAGAAAGGGAAAACCTTTGCCAAGGCAAGTTTTCCTCACGTGGACCTGAAGAAGTACATCGAGGAGTGATTCACGGTATGAAACTAACTAAACTCAATCAAGAGATGTTACAAGGCAAACATGGTTACGCCGCTCAGAAAAGTATGGAAATTCTCAACGCACTCGGTGAAATATACGAAGCAGAGCATATGGTTCCTGTTACTTCAGTGCAAATCGCGGGTGTAAGCTACGCAAATTTGGGTGAACCAGGGCTAGAGTGGCTGGCACAAATGGCTAAAGATGGACAGGTCCGCGTCCTAACAACACTCAACCCTGCTGGCATGGATCTCGAAAATTGGCGGGCATTAGGTATTGATCCAGAATTTGCCAAGAATCAAGAACGAGTAGTCGATGCCTTTGCGAAGATGGGCATTATCACCACTTGTACCTGTACACCATATTTAGTGGGTAATCTTCCCCATTTCGGAGAACACATCGCTTGGGCTGAAAGTAGTGCAGTATGTTTTGCCAACTCAGTAATTGGAGCAAAAACAAACCGCGAAGGTGGTCCTAGTGCATTGGCTGCAGCCATAACTGGATTTACACCTGAGTATGGTTATCATCTTGAGAAAAATCGACAAGCCCATGTTATAATTACCGTGAAACCCTCAATATCTGGAACAGCTCAATTTGGTACTTTGGGAAAAGTCATTGGAGACATCCTTGACGCCAACGCTGAATGGACTATCCCCTATATCACCGGAATTTCCGTAGCAAACACTGACGAACTCAAATCCTTTTGTGCCTCAATTGCCACCTACGGGGGCACTGCACTCTTTCACATGGAAGGGGTAACTCCCAACAGGACCAAGATTCCTAAGGAAAACATCACAATCAGTGAAAACGACTTAGCACAAGCTGAAAAGGAACTGAACGAAGAAGACGCCAAGATTGACTTTGTGAGCATTGGCTGTCCTCATGCCTCATTGCATGAAATACGTCATATCGCTGAGCTTGTAGCAGGAAAACAGGTGAAGAAAGAAACTTGGATTACAACAGCACGACCAACAAAACAAGTTGCTGACCGAATGGGTTATTCAAAAATCATCGAAGCGACCGGAATCAAGTTCGCCTGTGATACCTGTTGTGTTGTGGCTCCCATTA
>JAEOSA010000032.1 GCA_016840595.1 Candidatus Hermodarchaeota archaeon
GTGCACGCCTTATAGGCTCTACCTTCACCGCAAACCTATACGCAAAGAAAAGGTACAAAGGTGCTCCGACTAACATGATGAGTCCAAGCCATGGGCTAATCAGTGTGAGTAAGATAACAGCGATAACTAAGGTTCCAATTGCGGTGATGATATTCCGTAGGGCTGGGTTTAGCGAAAACCGGACCCAGCGGACATCTTGCATAGCTACTGCGAGTAATTGTTTACTATCAACTTGGTCATGAAACGTCATGCTATTTTCTTGAACCAACTCGAAAAATTCCTGACGGGCATCCCGTTCCCATCGCAAGGTTATCACGGCAAAGGCATAGCCCACTAACAAGATTGTAACAAACAAGGCGCCTGCGACAATCAAAATGAGCTGGACTTGGCTAACGAAGGCTTGTGTAAAACCTGCTGTTTCAAGAATGTCTATTGCATTTCCAATAATCAAGGCGGGGAGAGTTGTCAGATAGGCGGCAAAAAGTGCCAGCGCTGTCGCTAAAATAGTGACGCCTGGATATCGGCGTAATGCTGCTAATTGGTAGCTAGAGGCACTCTTGTACTTCATGTCAGGCACGCATTCAGACTTCTTTGATTGCGATATCCAGCACATTCACCTTACTTTTAGAACCATCGGTTTTACAGAAATGGAGTTTTCCGGTACCAATTCATTTTTGAAGAAGGAGGTCCTGCTACTACAGGGAGTGGATAATTCTTGAGGCACAGTAATCTCAGGCACGATTACCTGGTAGCCTTGGCGTTCTGTTGTCTTGGTTTCCTTATCATTGGCTCAGTAATAGTGTATCCCATTTTTTCCACTTCTAGTTCTGTAATACTTCACGGGCATGGAGGACGGTACTATAGCGAAGTGACAGCATATTTTGGCTCTGTATCTGAAAATACCACCGAATTCGTTGTTACTCCTAATCACGACATCTATTGGGATATCATCGTTGAAATCCGAAACTTCTACACAAATAATTCATCAGTAACACTCATACTAGCCGCCTATACTCACAACGAAACGGTTCCTAACTTCTACAATCACACAACTGAACCAATCAATCACGAATTCCATGCATGGCATTACGACTTTTCTATTATCATTCAGTATGATGTGGCTCCAGCGAATTTTTCCTTCTGGCTCTTAGTGACTGGTACGCCCCCACTTCCTCCACCACCTCTAATATCCCCAGGATTACCTTTTGATATCATATTGCTCGTTTTTGGAATTACGCTTCTTATCCTTGGGGTGCGTAGATACCGCTTGGAAAAACTGTTTATCCAGACTCGATCATTGAGACGCGCCCTGATATTTTGCAGTCTTGGCATCCTTTTTCTCAGTCTGAGTTATCCTTCACTCACAAGACCTCATTATTTTCTTCACTATCTCCCTCCAGAATACTCTGATTTCGGTGAATTTTCAGGCAAAGTTAGCCAATCCGTGTCTTGTGTTAATAGAACTCTTATTGATATTGAGGATAGTACAATTGAGCTTCGGACGTTCTTCGTCAATCACTCTTCGGTGACAGTAAGCGCTTATACTCCAGATGGTTCAGTAAATCAAACGTGGAATTTTGTCAACTCGCGATATCCTGGATACCAAACCTTTGAGTGTTACACAACAAATGATACGATAATTGAAGTCATACGGGAAAATGACGATGTCGAATTTAGCAGCTGGATTCTAGTAAGGCATATCGAGACTGATATTCTTCGTAACAATGCAGGTTTTTATGCACCATTCGCCTACCTCTTCTTTGGAATTGGGACAATACTTCTTGTCTCGGGTTGTTATTATGCCTCACAGGGTCTCCCTACCCTATCAAAAATGACAAATAATCAATGAGCCAAAGGCTGAAATAATACTGAAGGGCAACCCCTACCTCAAAGTCTAAGGCGTAACGAATATGCAGATACCAACCGACCCAATTCAAGCCATTATCCAATGGTTAATTGAATTCTGGGATACATGGTGGCCATTGATCATACCTATTATTGTGTTAGCACTCACTTGGATCGCTCTGGTCATCATTGCCAGTCTTTTAACCACTTTTCTTCGCCGAAGGGTGTCACGTGGAGGAATCCCACCTGATGCAATTAATGGACTTGTTCTCGCAATACGATTGCTCTTCATCTGGGTTGGCATCGTGGCGCTCGCAAATATTGTACCTCAGTTATGGGGTTACGCTGTATCAATTGTGGGTAGTGCCTCTGTAATCATCGGGTTAGCTGGCGGTCTAGCAATTAGTCTCGCAATGCGGAACCTTGTCGCTGGCATTTATATCATGATATCTGATCCTTTTGATATTGGCGATTATGTCCGGATCGGATCCAACGAAGGAATTGTCCTTGAAATCAGTTTGAATTATACAAAATTACGCCAGATCGATGGATCTGTCACACTCATTCCCAATAATAACGTCATGAACTCATCTGTTACCAACTTCCGATTTAAACACAAACGCAAACAAAAGCCCTCTACTGAATCGCCGGAAGAATCAGTTGAAGGGGCTTCTTTACCCCGGCGAATTTGGAAGGTCATCAGTAAGGTAATGGATACTACTAATCTCATCCAGTATACTCTCGAACTAAGGTTTCCAGTAAAGGAGTCACATGAAAAATATGAGTCAATCCTCCGCGAAGTGTGCAAAAGGTGGAAGAAAAAATTCGGTTTTGAACCCGTGTATGCGCTTACATCAATTTCTCATGTGGCTTTTACATATGCATTTACAATTTTTGTTGAGGATCCACAAGTTCTCCTTGAATATCGGTCTGCTTTCATTGAAGATATCGGACGAGCGATTTACTAGCATGTAAATGCAATTTATTACCCTCCAAATCTTTGAAATCTCGATATTCATTTTAATTTCTAGATGGTTCAAGCTGTCTTAAACACAATAATTACAGCCTGTCAAAAGCCCTTTATGGAAAAACAAGTCATAGATTTGGTACTTGATGATCCAATTTCTCCATAGCATTTGGAGGCGACTTTATGGATATCAAACCCTTCACACGAAAAGAAAAAATCATTGTCTTCTTTGCCTGTGCTCTCGGATGGGCACATGACGCTATTGGGCTTACTTTGATCACATTCTTAGTTGGTCCAATCGGTGCTGAATTTGGTCTTGGTTCTCAACCTGAAGTCTACCTTGGATTCATAATGTCAGCACAATACATCGCTACAGTTCCTGGCGCTTTCCTCTTCGGAGCATTAGCTGACAAATACGGACGCAAAAATATTCTTCTTGCCTCAATTGCCTGGGATGCCCTTCTCACAGCTGCATCGGCCTTTGCACCGAATTACTTCGTTTTCGCGACATTACGCATTATCTCTGGCATGGGTGTTTCATGGGGAATTGCCTTCGCGCTCCTAGGTGAAGTCTATTCACCGAAACGCCGTGCAATGTGGGGCGGATTTGTCCACGCTACATTCATTATCGGCTACTTGGGGTCTGCGATTTCAGTTCTTCTTCTACGACCTACTCTTTCAGTTCTATTCCCAGTTATTTGGTGGCGATACCTCTTTCTCATAGCATTGATACCAATTCCGTTTATCATCTGGCTCTACTTCGCACTCCCCGAATCACGGCTTTGGGAAAAATATCGCGAATTGGAATCACCCGATAAAATGCCCTTAGGTGTACAATTGAAAGAAATTGTACAGAAAGGCTTTCTGAAACTTCTAGTGATTGCAACACTAGTATTCTGGGCTGCTGAATTCGCTTACCATGCATTCGTTGATTGGGGTCCATGGTTCCTAGGCATGGGAGGGCTCGGTTTGCCTGGTGATACACCCGATCTCATTGTAATGGGAATCGCTGTTATTCTGATATTCGTCTTTCCACTTGTCGGATTACTAGGAGACATTATCGGTCGACGAAGAGCTTACATGGTCCCTGCCATTCTTGGTCTAATTGGTACAATTGTATTTGCTATTGCAATCTTAGTTATCTTTCCAACTCCACTAATTCTAACCATTGTCGGTCTAGTCATTCTTGCATTGGGCTTTAGTTCACATGGTCTCTTTGGTGTCTGGTCAAGTGAACTCTTTCCAACGCGTGCCCGTGCTGCAGCGAATTCACTAATCTTCAGCATTGCTCGTGGCTTCTCATTAGGTGCTATAGTCGTGGGTGTACTAACAACCTTCACAGTTCTTACTTTAGGACAAGCAATGCTAGTTGGATCATTAGGATTCCTCCTAATGGTCATCTTACCCTGGCTCCTGCCTGAGACCAAGGGCAAAGAGTTAAAGCCAGATTAGGAATGGCTCTTAACGTAGGTAGGTGAGGTGTTCAATGCCTCAAACAGATGCTGGAAAAGCAGTAGCGGAAGTGCTGAAAGGAGAAAATATCACTCACGTGTTCTCACTCCCCGGTGGGGAAATCCTCCCAATTTACGATGCCCTCGTAGCTGAGGGTATAGAAATTATAACGACGCGACATGAACAAGCTGCAGGAAATGCCGCAGATGGTTGGGCACGAGTCACTCGGTCACCAGGTGTCTGCCTTCTACCCATGGGACCAGGTATTGTTAATGCAGTGCCTGCCCTTGCTCAAGCCTACCAAATGGGCAGCCCAGTAGTCGCCATTACATCAAGCATCGCCCACAAACTGGCAGACATGGATGCCTTTGAAGATCTGGATTTGAAATCCCTCGTATCATCAGTGACCAAATGGACTCGACGCTGCGTATTTCCCCATCGAATAGCCGACTATCTACGGAAAGCCTTCAGTACTGCACTCACAGGTCGAATGGCGCCTGTCCTTTTAGACATACCAAAGGATATCATCTCTACCCCAGTAGAAGAAGTAAGTAGACCGCTTAAACCAGCGCAATATCGACCTATGGGTAAGCTTCTTGGAGATCCAGTTCAAGTCAAACGGGCAGTACAACTACTGGCGAAAGCAGAACGTCCGGTCATTATCGCTGGGAGTGGAGTATACTGGTCACAAGCTTGTAACGAACTCGTTAAACTAGCAGAGTTTTTCTCGATACCTGTCGCAGCGGAATACTTGGGAACCGGCTGTTTTCCACAGAATCACCCGCTCTCCATTGGAAATGCAATTGCCAATCCTTTCACTAATCAAGCCGATGTGATACTCGTCGTTGGCGCCCGATTAGACGAATTCTTAGGATTTGGACGAGATCCCTCCTTCTATGCCGAAGACGCGAAATTCATCCACGTGGATATAGTCCCGGATGTAATTGGAAGAAATCGACAAGTTGAGGTGGGGATTGTCGGTGATGCTGGCGCGGTACTTTCTCAGATGCTAGACACGGCTAAAACAATCGCGAAAAAGCGTGCAGCCGGGAATTTCGCTAAACAATCCCGTGCAGCCTGGGAACAGCTGTTTGACGTTCTAGAAAAAGACGCTGATTCCGATGAAATTCCCATTAAACCTCAACGGCTAATGAAGGAAATACGAGAATTTGCTTCACCTGAAAGCCTTTTCATTCTTGATGGCGGTGACACAACGGCTTGGGCATATGTTTATCTCCGTGCGAATTATCCTGGACAAATCATAGGTTCACAAGGACCGCTCGGACACTTGGGAGCGGGACTTCCCATCACGATTGCAACAAAACTAGCCCGTCCTGATAAACCAGTGTATCTCATTTCAGGTGATGGGAGTTTTCTCTTTAATATCAGCGAATTGGATACCGCGGTTCGCTATGATGTTCCCCTTGTGGCCATTGTGAATAATGACTGTGCTTGGGGGTTGGTCTACCATACTCGGCTCCTCAAAACCAGATCTGAAGAGAAAGCCTCGTGCGGCACTCTTCTTAATGAACATGCGCGCCTTGATAAAGTCGCAGAAGGGCTGGGTGCAAGTGGTGAACTTGTTACTAAACCCTCTGAAATTCAACCGGCGCTCAAACGAGCTGTTGACGCTGGGCGACCCTACGTCTTAGATGTCCGGGTATCCAGGAAATATATGACTCTACTCTCACAAATCTTTACGACTAAGCGCGATTATTAATCAGAAGCTTTGTCTGCCAATCCGACTTTCTGAAGGAGTCCGATGAGCTCCTCAGCTCGTTTTTGCCGTAACTGTTCGGGAGACTGATTCGCGTATTCGTATATGCCCTTCCCCGTTTTGACCCCCAAGTCGCCTTTGAGCGCTTTTTCTTCAAGCCATTTTGGTAAGGTGTACTTGTCATCCTCCAATGCCCATGCTAGGTATTTTGCGGCCATAACGAGTACATCCAACCCGATGTAGTCGAGATTTCCGAAGGGTCCATACAACAGGAAGATTAAACCCAGGTGCTCTTTCCAGGCGCGATCGATTTCAACATGTGATGCAATTCCTTCATCAATGAGTTTTGCGGCTTCAGTCAAAGTAGCGCCAGCTAGACGATTGACAATGAAGCCTGGTGTATCGTTGCAGGTTACAGTTCGTTTCCCACATTTTTGTTCCAGAAATGTTCTCGTTTGCTCGATGAAGGTTTCTGAAGTTTGGGGGGCTCGAATCACTTCAACGAGTGGGAGTACAAAGGGCGGGTTCATCCAGTGTGTCCCTACTAATCGGTGAGGTGTGTTAATGGCTTCAGCGATATCTCCGACTCGAATCACCGAAGTTGTAGATGTGAGAATGGCGTCCTTGGGACACTTTGTTTCTGCCTTCGTGAATATTTCGCATTTCAGGTCCAATCGTTCGGGAACTGCTTCAAGGACGAGATTTGCATCTGTCACAGCGACATCAAAATGGGGTTCAGAAGTAATCCGGGATAAAATTAGAGGAATACTTTCTTCCTGTATGATTTTATGGTTCTTGAGGAGACGGAGGTTAGCATTGATCTGTTCCTTTGCATGATCTAAGACTTGTTGGTCAATATCGTAGAGTGTAACTTCACATCCGGCTTGCGCAAAGACTTGGGCTATCCCATGTCCCATAGCGCCTGCTCCTAGGACTGTAGTTTTGGTAATTTCCTTCATTTCGTTAAACTCCGTTAGAATGATGAAAAAATCTCTTTCCGCACTTGCACGTACTCAATGAAGTGTTTCACAATCTCAGAAACTGAATTGTATCGTAAACTCCATTCAACTTCCTCAATATCCCGATAAAGGTTCTCTTGACCCTGCTGCACTAAAAGTGTGGTGAGAAACGACCAGGTTTGGGCCATCCGTTCAGCATGAGGATCTGGCTTAAACTGGACTTCCGCATCAGCAATGACCTTTTCCACTTCTGCAATTAACTCTTGAATGGGAATCGGAACACCCCCAGTAATGTAGACGCGTTTAGTGAGTTTAGGTGCTTTCCAAAGGGCAACTAGGAAATCAGCTGCATCTTCAATGTAAATAATAGGCAAGATGGAACTCTCAGGAATATCGATAATGCCGGGTTTTCCTAAAGCGATGTTTTCAATGAAACTAGAATATGTCACGGTAGCACCCGCACCACGTCTTCCCGGACCGATAACGACAGCAAACCTAACTCCACGAAAATCAACACCATGACGCATATAATAATACGAACCCAACATTTCTCCGAAGGCTTTACTAACGCCATAGAAGCTTCCTGGATCTCGATAGCTCGTTTCATGAAATGGGAATTGTGTTTGAGCTCCAAAGACTGCCAGACTGCTCAGAAAAACAAGTCGTTGCACCTGCATAATTCGAGAAGCTTCAAGAACGTTAAACGTTCCGGCAATGTTAGAGGAATATGCACCACCTATTTGACGTTCAGCTTCGACGGATAATCGGGCTGCAGTATGAAACACATGTTTGATATTGTACTCCTTCAGGGTGCTGACAACATCACTCCACACACCAACATCACCTTCAACTACTGTGACTTTATCAGTGATTTCACCAATCCGTGCCAAATTGGGTTTTGCATCAAGTAATATGACCTGATATCCTTCAGAAACCAAACGATGTGTAAGATGTGATCCGATAAACCCCGTTCCACCAGTAATCAATATAGGGGCATTCTTAGATGGCTGGTCTGGCATGGAAGCTAACCTCGCACATTGTCGGCGGCTTTCTTGTTAAATACCTTGTTGCTGTTATCCTGAATTTTTTATTACCTCCAAACTCAGATAATTAATAACTGCGGTATCATACACGAAGACACAATCCCCTCTTAAACATCAAACGGCTTCGAATACTATATCAACGACGAAAACACTTTGTCACAACCACTACTTATCTCCCGTGACCATAGAATGACAAAAACACCATCAAACTATGATTTGCACTTACACACCGAATTCAGTCCAGACTCTTCGACACCACTTGAAGCTTATGCTCAACGTGCAAACCAACTTGCCATCCATATCGGGTTTCTCGATCATTTCGAACTCGCATTTCTTGACCGGAAAGACTACTTGAATCCTGACCGTTTCCCGTGTTTACTTGAAGAGTATGATCGAGTTCATTCACAGTATCCTTACACATCGCTCGGGTTAGAAGTCGATTATTACACTGATCTAGCTCCTCAACTCGCTGAGTTCTGTGACGATTATAAGAACGACTTTGACTATTTCATCGGGGTAGTCCACACAGTTGATCGGTTAGCATTGACAATCGTCGAAGAAATGGAAGAACTCGTAAAGATGATTGGGCTTCGCGAAATTCTGGAACGCTACTTTGATGAAGTGGAGTCTGCTATTCGGTCACAACTTTTCTCCGGGATTGGTCATATCGATGGAGTGATGCGCTTCTTACCGCTTTTTCCAGGAAGCCCCGAAGTAACTTCACTTTGGAAACAACGGACAAAGGAAATGGGATTACTTTGCCAAGAGCAAGGTGTCCTCATCGAAGTAAATCTACGCGGGCTAAACCACCCGTGGGGTAGAATACACCCAGATCCTCAGATAATTGATGAACTAATCCCGTCTGGTGCGAAGTTTTTCGTTGGGTCAGACAGCCATAGCCTTAAGGATTTCGAGAACACGGCGTCACAACTTTGTCAATTGAACGCCTACTTGGCAGAAAAGCAGGCCTTACATCTCCCTGAATCTATTCAGAGTTCTATTCTACACAGTGAGAAATAATTCTAGTAAAATAATTGCTACAGCTGTGGCTACCCCTGCTCCAAGTGTCTGTATACCATAGAACCACGGATTTTGCTCAGAGACTCGCCCAAGAAAGATTCCCAATAAGAAGAGCATCAAAAATCCTATGATCCCTGAAACCCACACGGCGATATCCCATGCCAAGGGTATACCAGTAACAATGAGAATAAATGGTGTAAGAAGAATCAATCCCGCCAAAAATGGTGCAAACCCGTCTACAATTGATGAGACAATAATCGCAAACCGTGACGCTTTTTGAACGATGGTTTGGTCTAATTTTCGTAGCATAGCTCGTTCCATTTCTTTGAATTCCCGTTCTCTTTCTGCTTTTTCTGCTAGATAGGTGCCGGCTAATCCAGAAAACATCATGGCTAGGCATGCACCGATTCCTGCGGTCACAATTGCCCGCGCATCATGATGAAGGGCAAAATGCGATGCTAAAATAATTCCCATGATGGTTAAGGTTCCATCAAAGGCATTCATCGCAAAATATCGTCGCGCAATGGGTCCAAGGTTCGAAATTGCGGCTAATTGTTCTATTTCTTCAATTCGCGACATTGTAGTGGACAACTTCCAATATTCATCATTATAACATAACCCGAAAAGCATTACGTACCAACTTAATTCCTTCATATACCCTTAATTTTTCGATAAGTACTTAGTCTTCGATAGACTTTTCTTGATGATACGAAAAGGAAGACATATCTCTGGTAAGGAGCGTCATGAATGGAGTCTCAAACTGGAAAAATCATTTTTGGCAAAGGCGAACTTGAGGGTCACAGGTTTCATCTTCGTAAGGAGCCTAAAGGTGGTACAATCGTTGTCGATGCCTCACGTTTACTTTTCTTAAATGAAACTGGTTATGATTATGCTATTGCTGCGGTGGAAGGGAAATCTGAGGATGAGGTCATCACTTTCATCCGTGAGAAATATCGGGGTGCAAAACCTGATGCGATTCGAGCGGATTACGCTGAATTAAAGGATAAGATTTTGTCTTTCATTGCTGAACCCGATGTTTCGCCCATTGAAACCTTTGACTTTGGTGAAGTCGAGCCTTTCTCCCATGAGCCCTCTGCCCCTTACAGGGTTGACCTTGCACTCACCTACCGCTGTAATAACGTGTGTTCACATTGTTATGTACCTCCAGAACGTCGCAGTTGGGATGCCACCAAAGAAATCGAAACCAGTAAATGGAAGCAGGTCCTTGATACCCTCCTCGGTGTAGCTATTCCTCATGTAACTTTCACGGGTGGCGAACCGACACTTCGTGATGATCTTGTCGAACTTGTGCAATATGCTGAAGAAATCGGTATTATCGCAGGACTTGTCACCAATGGACGGCACCTAACACAGGGCCTGGTTGATGATTTGGTGAAAGCTGGGATAGATTACGTGCAAATCACTTTGGAATCACATCTACCCGAAATTCATGATCAAATGGTGGGTGTTCAAGGCGCCTGGGAAGAAACTGTTGCTGGGCTCAAGCGGTTCATCGCCACCGATATCTATACCATCACTAACACGACCCTCACGCAGCTAAACCGACCAACAATCACCGATACTGTCGCATTCTTGGCAAAATTAGGTCAGAAGCCATTTGCTATGAACGGCCTCATCTATTCAGGCAGCGGACGCGATGTGGCAGATAAACAAGCCATTCCGGAAGAAGAACTGGATGAAATCATCACCGATATCCTCGCCGAGGCTAGTGAACACGACATGCGACTCATTTGGTATTCACCCACCATGTACTGTCACTTCGATCCTACTGAATATGGGCTGGGTCCACGACGCTGTAGCGCAGCTTACTCAAGCCTTGCAATTGAACCTAATGCAGATGTCCTCCCCTGTCAAAGCTACTTTGAACCCTTGGGAAACATTCTCAAAGACTCTTGGAAAACAATTTGGAACCATCCAACAGCAAAGGCACTACGAGGACATACGAAACTCGCTGAAGAATGCCTTTCATGTGAGCTCCTCAAAGCGTGCGGTGGAGGCTGCCCACTCTTCACCGAATATAAGGAAGTCTGTTGCCACCATAACATAGGGTGATAATCACAACACAAACCCCCCTTCTTAGCCTAACAGAAGATGGGAGGCACACCATGTGCAACCCTATACCTCCACATTTCTCAAAGAACAAGCCCAACGAACCGCACCAACACGCCAATTCTTTTACCAACACATCAAATGGAGCGAGGCACCAATTTGCATTGATATTGGTTGTGGAACTGGTGCTATCACTCCAGAATTGGCCAGCGAAGCCCCTGGCGTAACCGCAATAGGTCTAGACATTGATCCAATTTTACTATCAAGGGCTGTTCGAATGCAATCACAACACAGCCAGCTCCATTTTTTACTAGCAGATGCCACATACCTTCCACTCCGTCAGGCAGTCGCCAGTTTCTGCTTAAGCCATTTCACCCTGATGTGGATCATTGACCGGATACAAGCACTCAAGGAAATTCGATATGTTCTACGTCCAAAGGGAGTATTCGCCTCCATAGAACCCGATTATGCTGAACGGATTGAAATTCCTAAAGGACGAACTGAACCTCTACCCAATGCGGCTTATCCCATAATTGCCGCCTTACAGAAATTAGGTGCCGACCCGTATACTGGGTCCCAATTGCCTTCAGAACTAGAAAAACTCGGGTTTCAGAACGTTCGTTCAGGGATTCTTTCATGGCAATTTGATGCAGATGCGATGAAAGCAGAGATTACTGATGAAGCAGATTTACTAGAAGAACTAGGTATTCAATGGGTTGTACCCAAGTTCATCTATACGCCCATTTGGTGGATATTTGCCATATCTGGAAGGGGCTAGAATTTCAAAAAAGTATGAAGAGCAGTAGAAATCCTTGATTATACGGAGTTCACTTCCCTAAGGAGCTAAGCCAAGAAGTGCGAGAAGAATGAGGCCATAGGCAACAAAGATGACGCCAATAATGATTGAAATCACAACGACTAATAATCCAACCGCAATTGCGCCCAGAATTTCAGTATCGAAAAACTTCATAATCAACCAGATGTAGCCAACTAGCACGATCAGCCAGGGAATTGAAATAATGAGGATCACGCCGATTAGTCCTAAGGGAAGTAGAAGTGATTCGATGAAGTATTGAAAGAAGTAGAGTAGAATGAAGTTGATGATATTCCCGATAAGGGTGATTAGTAGTGCATCGGTGTACTGAGTGTCTTTACCCCAGGCAATCCGACCAACTATCCAAAGAATGAACGAGGTTACCAGCCAAATCACTAAGAATGAGAGTCCAAGTATAATCAATTCAGCAAATTGCATTGTGAAAATATCACCCTGGTTGGTGTGATGTATCCTGCTTCTGAATTTCTACCTTTATAATTCTGTCAGTCAAATGTCTAGATTAGAATTAGTTGTGTCTAAGGCGCAATGACACTATCTGCCTTCACACTGCTTGACTCTAAATACTTCTCAGGAAATTTTGAGGCTAGGGCAGTGGGACGAAGAAGATGTAGTAAAATGCAATGCTCATAACCTCGACAGCCGAAAACATAACCAGTGCCAACATTATGAGGGCTGTTGCACCAAAACATCCAAAGTCATAGAATTTTATGATAGTCATAATAAGCGCGAGGATACCAGCTACAACAACAAGAAAATCGGCAGCGACAGGAAAAATGAAAAACATAATCCACCAGACAATTTCCTGAGCCATTACTACAATTGAAGCACCAATGAAAGCATCTCTCAAAGTGACGATTTCTCCTCCCATAATTCGACCGGAAAAAAATATCGCGAGTGTCAGAGCAAAAAATCTGATAAGAAACGCTGCGATGGTTCCCGCCACGAAGAAAAGAATTGGTGCAATTTGCATTACCTAATCTCCTCACAATCTAATAATAAAATCATAGGATGGTGGTTGCCCAAAAAACTTCGCTTCTTGGTGTTCGCTAGCGCGTTACATTCTAAGGGCTTTACGGTTTTTTTGATTTTACTTATCGATTTGTGTGAGTTAGGTTTAAAGGGGCTAGACTTGGTCTGTGACATAGATTGTTGGGCGATGGTCATATGCCAAATTTTCTTGATTTATTCCTCAATGAATTGCAGGAAAAACGAGACGCTTTCCGTCGGAGACTAACCGGTGAAGAGTCCACCGAGCTAGATGGACTCGTGAAAGCTGAGTTTCAAAAAGAATGGCGGAAGCTTCCTGCCCCAAAAAAGCAGGACCTTCGTGTTATTGCTGTGGATAGTGGTCGTTCAACACGAGAGTATGCTCCGGGTGCCTTCATGTATATTTGTCGGGCTAGCGCGTACACCTCTTGGGGAGAATCACACCGCAAAGTGACTTCTAATGCACATATGATTGCTTCTCCCCGTGAACAACTCATTGACCTTGTGAGCTTACGCTCCGAACACATTGAACATCAAGTCGCTCTTGAGGCTGTCCAATCCGCGTCAGATGTTGATTTAGTACTTTTAGACGGATCCTTGTATGGACGAATTACTCATGTTCCAATTGCATTCAACTATGCTGGTGAGCGTGAGCTCTACCTACGCTATATGCAGACCTTTATCCAACTTCTCGAGGAGTGTCGAAAACGGAAAATCTTGATATTAGGAATTAGTAAAGATTCGGTAGCCCGTCACCTTACTCGGCTCCTCCTTGATTCGGTAAGGGACAAAGTTTTGCAGGATTTGGAAAAAGTACTATCTTCTGAAGATTTCAGTCAAGTTGCCCAATCATTAGAGGCTGAGAAAAAGCCGGCTATAACTGCCATCCGGTTCCTTCGAGAACTACCCCTGAGTAAAAGCCAACACGAGCTGATTTGGGATCTACTTTATGAGCTTCGCCGACCGCGACCAGATTTCGCTCTTATTCATGCCTGGGGAGAAACTGCGGGTTACACAACACCGATTGAACCCTACCCGGACGTTCCCTTGTTCAAATATGAATCCAAGAACCCCGCGGATTATGTTCGACGCCGTTTTGCTAATGTTTATGCTGATTATCAAAGTGATGAGGATTTTGAAAAGTGGGCAGTACCCGTGATGAAGGATACTTTCCAACTTCCGACATTCGTAACTGTTTGCGCAAAACTTGCGCACAATGATACACCCATGCGCATAGATATGCCCGCCTTTAACGTTGGAATACCAACACGCCTTTCACAGGTGTCAGGATCACGAATGCTTGATCCTCCACCCAGTCGTGTGCAAACAATTTTAGAGACACTTCTTGGAGAGTATGGTGGTCCAGAGTTGTATAATGTGTTCTTGGTGCACGCCGATCGAGAAGCACGATTACCTCTAAAAGATGTAACAACACTTTATGAACCCCTAGTTGAAAAGGAATTGAAAATATCATTAATTCCCAGGCGTAGAGAAAGGAGGTTAGGACATGGCTAAAGGACAAAACGAAGAACCCGTCGGATTCATTGTCGAAGAAGCCCGAGCCACAGAATTTCTATTTGCTAGTGATCGAAAACGGTATCCACAAAAGTTTGAATATCTCACAGTTAACTCGGAAGAGCTCGTGGATGGAATTCTAAAACCGGTTGAGGTCCTCGCCCAAGTAGAAA
>JAEOSA010000191.1 GCA_016840595.1 Candidatus Hermodarchaeota archaeon
TTACCAATAAAACCCAGCGAAGTGCAGTGATAGGTCTGCAAACCATTTGCCGGGATGTTCAAGCTCCTCTTCAACGAATGGAGTACTTTTTACAACCATGGGTGGGATTTGCTATCATCCCCTTATTTGCTTTAGCCAATGCGGGTGTGCTGATAGCTTTTGATTTATCCATTCCTGCTGCAGGAACTGTGGCCTTGGGGATAATAATCGGATTGATTTTTGGAAAACAAATAGGAATTATGCTCTTTTCATGGCTCAGTGTACGGACTGGAGTGGCGAATATACCTAAGGATTTATCCTGGCGCCAGATACATGCTGTTAGTTGTTTAGCTGGAATAGGATTCACTATGTCCCTTTTCATGGCTGATTTAACATTCATGGGAATTCCATTATTAGACACATCAAAAATTGCTATTCTTCTTGCATCGTTAATAGCAGGTCTTCTTGGATTATTCCTTCTTGGAGGAAAGAAGATGCTCTCTGAATTTCAGAATGAAATTCTTAAACGAATACCACAGAGAAGAACATAATATTGCACATAATTTAAGCC
Organism: Candidatus Hermodarchaeota archaeon; assembly: GCA_016840595.1. Next base: position 551 of record JAEOSA010000191.1, read on the forward strand.
GTCTAAAACCAAATAATATAGCACTTCTTGGAATGACCAAGATTAGGATTTCCGAATATAATGGACTCTTCGCACAACAAAACGACTGATCACGTGAGTTATCATCTCGAAGAACAAGTCTCACCTGCTAGCATAAGATTGACAGGATTTAGTACATTCTTACTCACTAAAACAACCATTTCTAAACACAAATCGAGACACGCCTTAAGTCCACTTCGTCCAGGATTATTTGGTGTAAAATATACAAAGAGAAAATTCTCAATTCCTGAAATAATATCCAACTCAGAAGCTATCATTCTTATCCCAAGAAGAGAAGTCACCCAACGGGCAAGGAGTCAAAAAGGCACTAGAGTAAGCATTGGTGAAAGAAGGTATGTGTTAATTACGTTTCACCCTTTCAAGGATGCCACCCTCCGACAAAAAGTAAATCGTTTAGTCTGGCAAACTCCTCTAATTCGGATTCGACCTGGATTAATGATTACCCCTCATATCCGAATCACTCGTTTCAGACCCTATGAGGGGACATTACTCCGTCCCAGCGAATATGTCCAACGGGTGGTTGAATTAGGGAAAACAGTTTGGTATGCCCCGAAGCTTCAACTATTGAATCCTAATCAAGAACGGACATTTGAAAAATTAATTCAGGATATGTTTGAAGAACGTGCTGAATTCATCAAAAGATTAGGTAACAAACTACTCAAAGAAGCCAAGGAGTCATCGAACGTACCCGGATGGGCAAAGGTATCTAGACAACGATTGAATTTACTTCGCAATCGATTACGGCAGATCCGAGCTCAGTCAACATTTTTTCAACGCGAGTTTGGTTTCAATTTCCAACCAATTGTCAACCGCACTGCAACCAAAGTAAGTCGTGTACGACAGAAGGTTTTGGACACCTAAACTTAATAGAACATTAAATTCAAGGACTTTCCTTTTGTGACAACAAAATTATACTTACAAAATCTCCTTTTCCCATTCCTCCCCGAAATATATCTGATTTTGGGCATATCGTTGTTATTTCTTCCGGGATTATCGAAAATTACAAATTAGGCGATTCTTTCCTCTTTTTAGACCGTACTTCGGTGGATTCCAGAACTAGTCATCTTGAAGTGTAACCAATTGTGGTCGCTTAATTGCTGTGATTCCCATGGCTAAAAAGAAAAAGGGACAAAAGAAATCAGGTGCCAAGAGCAGCAAAAAAGGAAAGAAGGGTAGCAAGTAGTTTCCCTTTTCCTAAGCTGCACTAGTATCTTGTTGGTTTGAAATGAGCAGGGATGTTTCCCTCTCGTGGATAACCTAGACTGTCGAACACCAACCAACACACCAGAAATCACGAGGTTTTGATCCTTGAGGTGAATAGAAAAGATGGTTCCACCCCGTCAAAAAAGACAACAGGAAGAAGAATGGGAAGAGGAATACGAAGAAGACTACGATGAAGAATACGACGATGAAGATCTGCTTGAAGAAGATTGGTAACCCATTCAAATTCTAGCATTGGGGGGGTGTCGAATGGCACCTCCCTTATGTCTTTTTCAAATTGAGGTTAAGAATTTAGGGTATTAAACGAAAAATAAATTCACAAAAACAATAGCGAAAACTTTCACATATTCTAAGCGAGTTGGGTAAGATGAAAAATTCCGAAGTTGCAAAGGCATTACGGGAGATAGCTGATTTATTAGAATTACAAGAAGTTCCCTTCAAACCTCGAGCATATCGTCAAGCTGCGCAGTCGATTGATAGACTATCAGATCAAGTGGTTGTTGTTGACGCACGAGGTGATTTAGATTCAATTCCGGGCGTTGGTGAAAGTATTGCTAAGAAAATCCATGAATTAATCAGGACGGGGCGTTTGAAATATCTAGAGGAGCTACGGAAGGAAACGCACCAAAGAGTGGTGGCTGCAAAAAGTCAAGGAAAAGAAGTTGAATATGAAATCAATGGCTTGAAGGTAAAGGCACGTTTAACTGAGAAATATGAGCGAATTACTATACGTGATTCCAAGAAGTTCGTTGAAGGATCTTTTCGGACCGTAGATATTGGGCCACCAGGATATAGTAAATTAATTCGAGGTCGGCTCAAGATAACAGGGGAATGGGCTACCAGCACCTATCTCATTTCTAGAGAGATTCGTGAAGAGACCAAGAATAAATTACGTCAAGCAGCTGTAAAAGAAATGGAGAAGAGCCAAACGGCAAAATAATGTGGTATTCGTCAAGGGTATGGGTTTTTGGTTCTTATCTTGTTTGAAAAATCTAAAGTTGACATGTCAATTATTATGTTGGTGTCCAGGCCACTTGTCAAATTTAACTAACCTTAGATTTATACTGGTCCAAATCCTCCTTTGCATAGCAGGTGACTTCTTCCGATGAGTCAAGAGGTTAATGTCGAAGAGCGTTTATGTGAGATTTCTGAAAAAGCACAATTTGCTATGCTCTTAGACATCCTTACACCAAAACCTGGCAATGTTCATCGATATCGGGATCATCCAGACACACGTATTATTCACTTTGCCGCTAGCATCACACAGTTGATTCATCCGTTATACAAAGCTGCTGCTTGGGGCTACCAATTACAAAGTTCTGTCAACGCGTCCAAGAAATTAGGTACCCTAATCAAACGCGCAGTACGGGCATCAATGGAGCCGCATGAAAAGAATACGCTTCTGGGAACAATTCTTCTTCTTATTCCTCTTGCAGCGGCGGCAGGTAATGCTATCTCTGCTCATAAACTTTCAAAACAAACCCTTCGTCAAAGCCTATCTCAAATTCTTCACAATACCGACGTCAATGACGCAGTCGAACTTGTGCGCGCCCTGCAAATTGCAGGTCCTGGAGGGGCTATTCCGAAAACATCTGAATGGACTCCACGTTCGCAAGCTTTCGATTTTCAATCACCACATACCATTGGTTTAATTCGTCGCGAGAAATACACAATACTCGACCTACAAGCCCTTGCTGCTTCATATGATTCAATAGCACAAGAATATACAACGGATTTTTCCTACACCTTTGATATTCTTTATCCTCAAGTGCTCAGAGCTTTGAATCGTTATTCGCGTCTCGAAGATGCTGTTCTCGCCACATATTTGTGGGTTCTAAGTACTCGTCCTGATTCATTTATCCAACGAAAAGTAGGACCCCAGGTTGCTGAAGAAGTAATGACTCAGGCTCAAAAAGTTCTTAGTCGCATTCAAAAGACTCCTACAAAACACTGGGACACTCATATTTCACCCTTTGATGAATATCTCCATTCAAGGGGTTCACGTTTAAACCCAGGAACAACAGCTGACCTTCTCTCTGGAGCCCTCTTCATGGCACTAATTCTCGAGAACATCAAATTAATATTTTGATAATCAATGATTAGGATACTTTATTGAAAATTGTAGTTTTTAACAGCTTTTCAACGGAAAAAATTGACCAAAAGTATTCTTTGGGCACTAAAGTCCATTCACTCAGCGTATGTTTCTGTAAGGAATCAAGTGGGCTTTACAAGCGCTTCCACATGATAAAAGAAAACGAATTGAAGTTGAGAACTTTTTAGCAACGATCTAGCTTGAGTAGCATTATGGCTCGTATTGAAATGGATGTTTGGCGTATTC
>JAEOSA010000192.1 GCA_016840595.1 Candidatus Hermodarchaeota archaeon
GTTAGATTTCAACCGCGTATTATCCGAAATCCAATCCGACGCCCCCAAGTCCATGCAACCAATCATGAACTGGATTACCCGAAAATTCCAACGCGAGGTCGTCAAACCCATTCTTCGACTTTATGTAACTGAAAAAGACCAAAGTCTCGTCGAACGTCTACTTGTACCTATCGAGCCCTTCACAACAAGAGTTCTTCTAGACCTGTTAAATTCCAAGGACCTGAATGAGTTTGTGTCAAAAATCCCAGACCAATACTTCAGGCGTCTTATTGAGAGTTTAATTCCACAATATGAAGAAACTGGACGTCTCGTTACAGTGGAACAAACAATTGATGCAAACATCCTTGAAAACCTTCACAGTGAAGCAGGAAAATTGAAAGGGCAAGACCAGGAAGTCACCTCCAAGCTGACAGGTGTTGAAATCGATCTTGTCAACTTCATGACTTCACTTCGCACCCACTTTCTTGGGATATCACCAACTGACGCTGAAACCCTGTTACTTAACGCTGAATTTCGATTACCTCGAACCCTTTGTAAAGAAGCCCTACACGCGCGAAGCTTTGAGGAACGTGTTAAGAAACTTCAAGAAAGTCCATATAAAACAATGATTTCTCAGGCCTGGGAAGTTTACCAACAGTATGAAAGCTTGTACAGCTTTGAACATACCTTCCATAAGCAAATCCGTACCGATAGCTCTGACGCCCTCCTTGGATATCCCTTCCACTTTGGCATCGTCTTAGGCTTCCTTAACCTCAAATGGTACGAAACCCTCAACCTCAAAGCCATCATGAATGGGAAAGCCGATCAACTTGAACCGAACATCATTCAACGAGCTCTAATACTCTAACCCGATAAAAAGCCGAAACCTTAGAGTTAATACTCATAGTAAGACTTAATGGGTGAAACCAAGGTTTGCTCAAGTATGGGCGATAAAGATCTCCTTTTTGATGAAAATCTAAGCATGTCACCAAAAACGTTGAGTGGGCAATTACGCCTTCTCCTTGAACAACGTAAATGGACTATCCATTCCGTCCATGAAATTCCAGAGCTTTTAGGACAACCCGATGAACGAGTAATCGCCTACGCAAAACAACATGGATACGCGTTACTCACACTCGACAAACGAATGGCCTACATAGCGGTTAAAGAAGAGGTTGATGTGTATTTAGTTCTCCATGAAAAACAAACAGCAGAAACCAATTCAACTGAGGAATTAACCGTCGTGCGTCTTAATCCCTTTGCCACCGTTCAAGCCCAGACTAGCTATTATGTTGAACTAGAAGCAAAAGAGTCTGATTCTGAGTAACAAAATGAATGGACGTGACAGAAAACGAAAACACGGCAAAAACAAGATTTCGTTTATATCGATGACACGGTGTGTGACCCAACAAAGTGTCGTCATGAATGTATTGAAGTCTGTCCCATCCAACGCCAGAAAAGTAGCCCTTCACCAATCTACATCTCAAAGAAGACCGGGAAACTAAAAATTAGACTGGATTTTTGTACCATTTGTGAAAAGTGTATCACGGCGTGCCCGCTAAACGCAATTTCGTTATCTGAAGACATTTCAAAATCCAGAAAACCGCAGATACAAGAACCAATTCAAAATCTCAAAGACTGGGTCAAAAGCCCGTATGTCGTTGATTCCCAAGTATTCCAACAATTTCGCGAGGAAAATACCATCTTTGCGCGAGTGATAAATGACCCCGATTTTCGAGACTATCAGATCGGCATCTACTCACATCAGGATGCCATTTTTCGGTTAAACCGACCGGGCTATTCGAAGGTTGATGCAGCTCTCAGTTCCAGCGCATGGACTGTATACGACCACTTTCGAGAAGCGTTTTCGTGGAGAAAACTAACGGCTTCACCAGAAGTAAAGTTTGATGCAGAGTTAGCACAACCAGAAATTAATGAAGTCCCGATTCATGACACCAGAAAAATGACTCAGATGATCAAACAAGTTGCGAAAGCCTATGGAGCAGCGGTTGTCGGTGTATGCAAACTCAACAGAGACTGGATCTACTCTCATGATAATCGAGGGCAACCAACGGAAATCCCTGAAAAAATCACTCACGCCATTGTCATTGGTGTCGAAATGGACTTAGAAGCCCTTCAAACATCTCCTGCATATCCAGCTTCCTTTGCGACTGGTAACGGCTATTCCCATATGGCATTCATTCAATCCTGCCTAGCAGAATTTATCCGAAATCTAGGCTTTGAAGCCATTCCCGCAGGTAACAACATTGGCTTGAGCATTCCACTCGCTATCGACGCTGGACTCGGTGAATACGGACGGCATGGACTTCTAATCAACCCCGAGTTTGGATCCAATCTGCGAATCTGTAAAGTTTTCACCAATCTCCCACTTGTTTCTGACAAGCCTATCAAATTCGGAGTCCTTCAATTTTGCAGAACCTGTAAACGGTGTGCAGAATCATGCCCATCACAGTCCATCAGTTATGAAGACTATCCCTCATGGTCAGGTCCTACCAAATCCAACAACCCAGGCATTCTGAAATGGTACGTAAACGTCGAAACCTGCTACCATTTCTGGACCCAAAATGGCAACGATTGCAGTACTTGCATCATCTCATGTCCATTCACGAAAAATCGCCACTGGTCCCATCGTCTAGCCCGGTTCGCCATCAAACACTTTCCAATCCTAAACCGCATCCTTGTGAAGCTTGACCACATCCTCGGTTATGGTAAACAACGTGATCCACAGACATTTTGGAAGGAAAACAAAGAATTCATCCACACTCGGAAAGGAAACTAGATATTTTTGGTTAGGCAGAGTGTTGTTGGACACAACTTTTCGAATTCAATGGGATTGCCGAACGTCTTGTGGCACCAGATTTGCACATTCATTTTTTGTCAACATTAAACTACGAGTGCATCATTTACATTAGCAAGGATTTGGTGATAAATCGTTTCAGCTTTTTTAGATGATTTAATTCCTTTGACTATGATGTTGCCTTCCCCGACGATGCTTACTTCCACATCTTTGGAATATTGAATTTGAACACCAAGCTTACTTTGGGCAATTATAGGAAATTGTTCATGAAGAATCTCTGTTGCACGATCAATATCAATAGTGACTGGATTAGTTGAATGCACGAGAAATGTTTCCTCAGTACAGAGTTCTGTTACTTCAATCACTTCTTCAATTGCTGGTTTACGAATGCTTGCTTCTAAACCACATACAGGGCAATTTTCATGTTGCTTAATTGGAATCTGATCTAATTGAAACCGGTTAATGTCGAACATGAGAAGTTGATTGGCGAGAAGCGGAGTGTTGCCAAGAATTATACGAAGGGCTTCTTGAACTTGAAGATTCGCAATCACTCCCAACACCGTCGGATAAATTCCCACTGTAGCGCACGTTGGTTGATCCTCATCAATGCCACTAAAAACACACTCCAAGCATGCTGTTTTCCCAGGCAGTATCGTAGTCATATTCCCCACAGCAGAAAGAGCACCTGCAAAAACATAAGGTACTTTCTGGCGAATGCAGGCCCGATTTAAAGCATACCGTGGCTTGAAACTGTCTAATCCATCAATCACCACGTCCATCTCATCCACCACACGATCCGCTGTTGCCTCGGTCACTGAAAGCGCTAGAGCGTCAATGGTAACATCGGGGTTTAACTCGTTCAACCGCTTCCTCGCTACCTCCACTTTCGGTGTTCCGATATCATTGCCCGTGAACAATAATTGTCGCTGAAGATTGGACACCTCGACTATATCACGATCAACAACTCGAACTACACCGACACCCAGAGAAGTCAACTGCCGTGCAGAGACACTGCCTAGCCCACCAATCCCAACAACTGCAATCCGCGCTTGGCGTATTCGCTGCATTCCAGAGCTTCCAATCCCTTCAAGAACACGAAAGCGACTGTAACGATCTTCAACAACCATGGTTGATAACCTCGTGGCAAATCATCAACTTTTGGAAGGAAATAAGTTCCGTATTTACCTGTAAACAAATCGGAAGCAGAATCGTATAATCCAAAAGTGATGAACACCATGCTACTATAGGATGAAATGTCCTCTCAAGGAGCAAGGACTTGAACAAGGAGCTTGCTTGACTAAAACCCTCAA
>JAEOSA010000193.1 GCA_016840595.1 Candidatus Hermodarchaeota archaeon
GGTCATTCTGGAAGTAGGCTACTACGGAACTTGAGAGATACAACCAGAATGACCCTCGAGTGACAAGCACAAAGAGTCATCCAGGTCTTGGGGTATTTTTACATCTTAGATCCAGTATCACTCTTTGTGCTTGTCACTCGAGGGTCATTCTGGTTGTATCTCTCAAGTTCCGTAGTAGCCTACTTCCTCCTCCAATGTGCCTACTCTCATCGTCGAGTCTCAGTTGCCTTTCCAGTGAACAACTCCTTGTCTACTGTGGTTCCCATCGTAATCTCGGTTGTAGTCTTTGGTGACTTGATTCTCATTCCAGTCGGGGAACTGCTCATCTTCCCATTTTCTTATATCCGCATCATCGGAATCGCAACCATCATTGTCGGGGTTCTACTGCTTCGTCGATTCCAAGGGAATACCTATGAATCACTTGTTGAAGATGAAACCACATGGGCTGAGAGCAAGCAGTAAGAAATAAAAGGAGTTTAACAGGTAGCGAGATACCGCCATACCCGCTCATCAGGATATGCAAGGTGAAGGACATGCATCGATTCTTAGCGCAATTAAATGAAGCATGGAAGGCTGGATACGAATTAGTCAAAAGGAGCCCAGTCATTCTAAAACGTACAGACATCAATTCCGTAATGTCACATTCTGGAAAAATCATGAATGAAAGACGAATTCGTGAAACACTCGAAACAACCATTGAACTACGAGAAACCGGAGCTGCTGCTATCTCTGATGCATCCCATCAGTCTCGAAAGGGGCGAGCGGATTTCTATCCCACCCTCGAACACGCTCACACAATGAATCGAATTTTAGAATTCGAGTACCCCGATTACTATGATGAATGGGAATACATCTTCAACGAAACCTCCTGGGGATTATCCCAGTTTGGCTATCTGATCAAAGGACGCAACGTCTTGAGTAATAACATCCGCTTTGCACCATGGGAACTCAAAGTGCCAGACGACCTGAACGAAACCCCTCCTGTTCAACTCGTTGAAAAACTCCGGGATGCCGGACATCAAGTTTGTTTCGTACAGGACGCCTTCCCTTCTGCTCACCGAGGGGGTCACAAGAAAAATACTTCCATGTATGAACTTCCTGCGTTTCTTAAACAACGAGAGATTCCTGTCTTTCCTTCTCGCCAATTTGCAAAAGAGATGGAAAAATTTGCCAAGATAAACGAACTCATCAATCACAGCAAAAAAGTCGTCGTCGCTCTCTTTGGTGGAAAAGTAACCGATTACCAGGAGATTATAGCCCTTTACCAACGTCATGATAATGTTGAATTCCTAGCCGGATCATTACTCAGCCTCGTCTATCTTAAAACTCAACATCCTTCTCTAACCTTTGGAGTTAATGATGAACGATTCTTCCAAGATATTGGCAAACAGGAATTAGCCCAGTTCAAAACACTCTATGATCCCGACCGAGTGCATCTCGCGAAAGATATCATCATCACTACCCCCGATGAGATACTCACCAAGACATTGGGTCCAAAAATGAAACTCCGATATGAGGTCCAAGGAATCGGACCCAAAACCGTCGATTATTATACAGAAGTAGTGAAGGGCGCTCAACTGCTCATGGTTAATGGCTGTCCGTTCAATATTCGACGCTTCGAAACCTTTGGAGGCTACTTCAAAGATTTCATAGCCCGAGTACGAAAACGAAATGGTGGCCTGAAAATCTATGAATGTGGAGGCGATGCAATCACTGCCATAAAATTCAGCAAAGTAAAAACAGATATCAGCTCCACAGCCGGTAAGCTGGGTCTCCTTGCCCCAATGATTGAAACCCTAGATGATTTGAAACAATATGCTCCAGCCGTTGTCCCTCTTATTTAATTGAATCAAGCATCTCCTCTGAATATTTCAAAATAGAATCGACAAAACTGAAGCAGACTTCAGATTCTTCTATATTACTAAACGGTTTTTCCGCAATGACCACAAAAAATCGCCTTCGGAGTAAGAGGCGCACCACAATGATAACAAAAGCCTGACCGTGTTGAACCAGTTGGTGTTAGTGTCTCTTCAGGGGGTTGAGGAGAATAATCCCCTGGTGGAGACCTATATGCTGGTACATCTTGTGCAGGAACATATTCCGGTGCTTCTTGCCTCCTTCGTCGTTGTAATCGCCAACACACAAAGAGAACCACGATTAATATGACCGCTGCGCCAAGAATCACCCAGACAATCGTCCCCATTCCAGATAATGGAATGGAGTAATATGATCCCGAATTATCATTGGTTGTCGTCCTGTTAGCTGCGTCAGTCACGGTCACATAATATCGCACAGACATCTGTCCTAGATAATCAAGAGGATGAAATGTACCCAAAAGACCTCGCCATTGCGTTCCTGATACAAAGATCATTCCAACCCGATACCAGGTTGTATCGCCTTGTCGCTGGAAGAAAACTGTAGCATTGACAATCCAAGTGTCATCTGAGGCTTCTAAAGTGATAATAATAGAGTCACCAAAACCTGCCACCTCAGGTAAATGCGAAACAGAGTGGATAACAGGAGCTGCAAGATCAACGAAGAAACGTGATTGGATGCTTAGTCGTCGACCCGTTCCTGCCAGTTCCATGATTAGCGTTGCATTATGGGCTCCAGCAGAAAGACCAATTGCATCATAAGTAGTTCCAATGCCTGTATAACTTAGAATGCCGTCAACAAGTAATTCAAAGTGATCAATTCCTGGTCCGGCCGCGGAGCCTGTCCATTCAATCGTGACATTGGGAGATAGAAAAACGGCTCCATCTAAGGGGTTGAGGAACTCCATGAATGCTCGAATAACTGAGACATTATAGGCTTGACCGACTTCTCCCTCGACGATCATGGAAAATTGTCCTACTGAAGACACATAGGAATCGACTTCACCTACGCCAATATCAAAAGCACCATCATCTTTCGAAGGCGTCAGTGGGTGCGAATCTATGACTTGTACTATCCCATGACCCGACTCAAGGGTTTCGTTGATAAATGTGACGATAACTCCTTCATCGGGCAAAGAGGCATCATAGCCGATTTGACGTCGGACCTCAATCAAGAAATACTGATCCGCTGTAACTGGGATTTTTAATAAGTGAACTCCAGTTGTTGAAAGTTCTAATGGATCAATTAGAGTGGTAACGTCTGTAGCTACTTCGAACAATCGGCTGCCATTAACCCAACCCATTTCAGTCTTACACCATCCCATCATGTGGGCTGGTTGTTCTCCCAGACCAAGTGGTCCATTCCAAGATCCTGCAGCCATCAATCCCCAATGGTCCACAAAATGCCTTTCTGCGGGTGTTACATCATACAAATCCGGAAGACCAAGATCATGCCCAAATTCGTGGGCAAGTGTACCAATATTTGAAAGATCACCCGGATAACTTTCTTCAGGACTGACAGAGGCACGGGTGATTGTTGTCCCATCGACATTTATTGTAAAGCCTGACCATTCACTTGACCAATAATCCTGCCAGTCATGGCTCAGCTCTTGTCCCTGTCCAGCATGAATAATGGTAACACCATCATAGGCGTTAAAATTGACGAAGGGATCTGCTTCATTGATGGCATCTTCGACGAGTTCAAATTTGGGTTCACTAGGGTGGGAGGTTCCTTCAACGTAGTATGATCGTTCATGTCCCAGTGGAAGCCATGAAGTCGTATCTCCATCGATGCTAACTGCATCATAGGAAATCTCATTATAGTAGTCATCTAGTTCAGGAATCGAATTGTCTTCAACTTCAGTTGATGAGAATGTATGCGTTTTGTCATCAAATTCCACTAAAATCACAATTAGGTTATATGTTCCTACTGCATCCATTGGCGCGTACATCACTTCAGGAGGTAATGGATCGTCCAACCCAATTCGTGACACAACATACTGAGATGAAACAGAATCACTTCTCGTCGTCTGTGTCGAACTTGTAGAACCAAGTCCTAAAGGTGTCACAAAAAGTGGTGCAAAAATAAGTATTAACAAAAGGAGGGGGAGGAGTTGTTTTTTCCGTGTAGCCATCATGGACATAGCTTTTACCTCTGTAGCCCTTCTTCTCCAAGTTCTGTGAATCGTATATCATGTTATGTCGAAGATATA
>JAEOSA010000194.1 GCA_016840595.1 Candidatus Hermodarchaeota archaeon
CTTCAACCTCATTTCTACTATGACCGTCTATGAGAATGTCGCTGCACCCCTTTGGCCCACCGACCTGAGTCGTCAAGACATCGAAGACAAAGCAATGGATGTTATCCGTGCTGTGGATATGGTGGAAAGGAAAGACCACATTCCTCGTCAACTCTCAGGTGGTGAACAGCAACGAACCGCTATTGCCCGTGCCCTGGTCAACAAACCCAAAGTGGTCTTCGCCGACGAACCTACTGGTGATCTCGACACCAAAACGGGTGCTACTATCATGCAACTCCTCCGCAAACTCAACCAACAGGAGAAAATCACCTTCGTCGTGGTCACTCACGATCAAGAACTCATCAAGTATGCAGACCGTCACTTCACAATGTCTGATGGTCGACTCAGTGGCGGACGAAGCTAATCTAGATGAAGCCGAGAACCAATCTGGCAGTAAGAAAGCTATTTTGTTGCCTTATCTAATTCCTTTCTTTTTTGTTCTATTTGAGCATACAAGTCTTCAAACGTTTCAGGTGGGAAGTGTTCCTTCTCCTTCTTAACCAAGCTCATTGCTTCCGAAGGGCAATTCGCCACACATACGCCACACCCGATACATCGATCGAGGTCAATAGTGGCGATTCCATCTGTAAGGGTTGCTGCGTCCATCTGACATACTTCAACGCAGGTGCCACAACTGCTGCACAAATCAGCATCAGCTTCTGTATAATAATTGGTTGTGAAATAGTCCACAGGACGAGGAGCACCTTTCGCCCCCACAAGCCCTAAACAACAGCATCCACAACAACTACAGAGAAATTCAATATCTTGAGAATTACTAGGCTGTAAGACCAATCCTTCATCTTCATTTTGTCGAATCATCTTTAATATTTCTTCTTTGGATACTTCTCGACCCCAACCAAAGTCAAGATACTGTTTCGTAAATTCACCTATCCCAATACAAAGTTCTCGTCGATTTGTTGCCTTACAGGGCTCACCCTTGATATCCTTAGTTTGGCGGCACACGCAATTGATTAGAATGAAAGGTCCGTCCGATTTCTCGATAAGTTCTCGAATGTTGTCATAGTTGGCCACACTGTCTTCTGGTTTTATACTCTGTTCGACAGGAATGGTTCGAAGTTGCCCTATTCCTGTTCTCTTAATTTCTTTAAGAGGCCGTGCATTATAGAATTGATCTATCTCGTCGACGAGGTCTTTTGTTAATTTGTCCACTTTGAGTTCAAAGATACCGATAGCCCAAGGGGCATTACCATAATACTTGGTGTCCTCATCTTTATGAAAGTAAATTAGACCTTTTTTAGCCATCTCATCCAGTTTATCTTCCAATTCCTCTTTTGATAGTCCAATGTCTTTCAACCGAGGGTAGATTACATCCAATGTTTCCGAAGGACGAACAGACCATTTCAACTTTGTAGCAATCTTCGCCTCTTGAAGCGTGAAAAGCCTTTTGAGTAGGCGAATCTCTGCGCCACCTTCCCTTTCGGGAAATCGGATAGGAAATGTATCCATGTGCCGTTGTAATTCACGATAGACATCAACTTCTTCAACCATAATAAACCCACAATCGCTTAGACAGATAATTCTTTGAATGAGCTTAATTTGTGTTTCCATTCGGAAGGAACCAAATTACTAATTCTTGAAGTTGAACCACTGCGAGATAAGTGGAAAAAGAAGAAGCCGAGGGACGACGATGCATCCCTCTCGGAAGATGTTTACTCCTTGACGTCTTCAATCTTGAAGGCAATTTTAACATTCGCTCGGTATTCGACGATTTTCCCGTCCTTGACAACAGCAGTCATCCCAGTAACATCTGCACCCGTCAGACCACGAATAGTCTTAGCAGCTGTCATTACTGCCTGATTGGCTGCGTCTTCCCAGCTTTTCGTCGAGTTACCTACTAATTCAATAACTTTGATTACACCCATTAGCAAAACCTCTCTTCTTATTTGCTGCTAAGTTTGCTTAAGGCTTTCTATCTCATGAGCTGAAGATACAATCTTCAGAATTATTGGGTAGCTGTCCAAGAATTCGTTATTTGGTTATCTACGCTTAGGGCTAGTTTCCTTTTCAGTCGCAATCTTTTGATAGAGTTCCTGACCTGATACAGGTGGAACAACGATTTGACTAGGATCCTTTCGTTTTAGGTGAATGGCTTCAACGGGGCATGTTGATACACAAAGGCCACACCCGATACAGCGTCTTGAATCTACGTTGGCAATTTCGTCTATCATTGTGATTGCGTCCATTTGACAGCGATCTAAACATGTTTCACATGAGGAGCATAACTCTGTGTCAACCGTAGCAAAGTAATTGCTAGCAACGTACTCACTGGGATTGGGTAACTTCTTAAGATTTGATAGAATCGCACAGCAACAGCCACAACATAAACAAATGAATGTAGGATTCTGTACGTTTCCTGGACTGGCTACTAAAGCCGCTTCTTCAGCTTGGACTAAAACTTCTAGGGCTTCGTCCTGTGAGATTTCCCGAGCCCAGCCTCTCTTCGTAAAATAGTTAGGTGCTGCTAGAACAAGACAGACTTCCCGAGGTTTCTCACATCCTTCACCCAACAGAGCCTTTTCTTTCTTACAGATACAATCCATTAATGAAAATCGATCTTTCTCCTTGATAATTTGACGAAGGTTCTCATATGGGCTCACACCCATCGAAGGTTCAATACTTGTTTGAATAGGAACGACTCTAAGTTGGGGAGTTGTTCCTTGAACTAATACCTGAGAAAATGCTTCTTGCATGTATTCCTCAAAGTCTTCGACGAATTCTTTATCAAGTACGCCAAGTTGAAGTTCGTAAATACCAACAGCAAAAAGTTGGTTCGAATAGTGGAGCTCTTCATCTATGTGATAGGCCGCAATCAGCCCTTTGCCACGCATCTGTTCCAATAAGACTTCCATTCGTTTCTCAGGTTTTCCAGTTTCCTTCGCAATCTGTTTTACGGTCTTAGGTGAAAAACTCAAGAAGCACGTCATTTCTGCTTCCTCTTCTGTAAATAGACGCTTGAGAATTCGCAGTTCGACACCCGATTTTGTTGGCGGGAAGCCTACTGGAAGTGAATCAAGGTGTTCTTGAAGTCGACGATATACTTCTGGATTTGCCATAGAACCCCTCCTAAAATTTTATAGTGGACACTACTTAATCTAAAACTTATAAAGAGTAATACACTGGACTCCAAATGCGGATGTCTATTTGGAAATGATAGTGTGCGGGGCCTCGGTTGAACCAGATGCTGTTTACTGACCTTGCTTCACCTTCGATGAATTGTACAGGGCTGGGATGGGTTACACTGGGCATTCTCAAGTGAACAGCTAACCCGACAATGATTGGGATAGCACCAATACCGAGAAGGCTTTGCTGAACTGTTTTCTTGTGTTGTTATTGCATCTGGCAGAACTGCTATTTGTTGGGGATCTACGTTTTGTAAAACACCCTCCAAACGGGCAATCTATCATTCTTACTCCATAAAAAATACACTGTACTTACGATAATTTGAGTCAATTTACGATTGAATGCCAGATACTGAATTAACGCCGATAAAAATCAACTCAGATAGAGAAAAAGGAGTCAGACCCAAACAACCAAACATTTTTTAACGAGACCAAAGCAACCAACCAACCCCCTTTACGTACGTAAAGACTCCACGACACAATCAAACATGAGGTTTATCGTGATGGACGATAGTCGATGTAACGCACGATCCACCGATGGCACCGCCCTCCGCACCCGGGATCCTAACCCCGTCAGCGGCATGTGTGGCATCTGCATCCGAGACTGCAAGGTCCTCTGTATGATCAGCAAATCTGCGTTTCGTGGCCACGAAGTGCTATACCCGACCAACGAATATTTTGGGCAGAGCACGGCTTCGGCGAACAAAGATTTCGGACTTGACTGGTCACACTTTCAACTACTTGCAGCGCTCCAAGGTGCCGAAGGTATCGAAGCGGACTCTGATGTCGCGTTGTTCCCCAACGCGGATGCATCCACCTCTGTAGGTGGCATCCCACTGAAGGTACCCATGCTGATTGCTGGGCTTGGCTCCACCGCAGTGGCAAAGAACCA
>JAEOSA010000195.1 GCA_016840595.1 Candidatus Hermodarchaeota archaeon
ACCCGAGCCTCTCCCTGAGTTCGAACCCACCCTTGAACCTGAACCCGAGCCAGAACCTATTCCTGAGCCTGAACCAGAAGCTACACCTCCGCCTGTTCCTCCGGTTCCCGAACCTGCGGAAGTTCCAGAGCCAGTACCTGAACCTATTCCGGAACCTGAACCCATCGAAGCCCCACCTGCCCCCGATGTGTTTCTTGCACCTGAAGAGCCAGCAACTCCGGAACTAGAACCAGCACTTGAACCTGAACTTCCACTTGAAATTGAACCAGAGCAAGCGCCAAGCTTCGAACCAGCTCCCGAATTTGAAGTTCCAGCTGAACCCGCACCAACTTTTGAACCAACACCTGAGCCAGCTCCTGAACCAGTAGCTCCTCCGGAACCAGCCGCTGTACCTGAACCAACCCCAGTGGCAGCGACTCCAGCAGAGCCTGCGTCAGCTGAAGCAACTGAAGATGATGAGGATAAGCCGAAAAGGCGGACGTTCTTCTTCTAGAGGTTAGCTCTTCTTTCCATACGTCACTTTCAAAGAATAGTGATGTCAGGTAGATTGGAATAGAATGACTAGCTATTTTGCTGTCTGCCTTGTGAATATAATCAAGCTGGATTGGATTGAACCTGAATTGAACCATATAGAATTCAGGAACCTAAAGTATCGCAGCGAGTTCGTTTTCGATTTCTTCCCGTGGCCAGACACCAACATGTGTTTTGACTGGATTTCCATCCTTGAATAGAATTAAAGTTGGTATGGCACGAATCTGATATTTTTGTGAAGTTATAGGAGCTTGATCTGCATCAAGCTTGGCGATTACAACACGCTTTGCATCCAACCCTTTCCCTATATCATCAAGAATCGCTGCCTGCATCTTACAGGGTCCACACCAAACGGTGTAGATGTCGAGGATGACAACCTCGTGTTGTTGGATAAAATCTTCAATCGTGTCATCAGTTAATTCTTCGACCATTGGACTATCCTCCGGATTGAAGCAACAGATAATCTCTCGTTAAAAAGCATTGTGCAAATTCCGTAAGAAAGGAAATGGGTCTTGTCGTATCCTAAATTTACCGTGTGATTATGCTTTTTCAATAAGAGTAGGGAGATTCAAGCCCTTGCCGATCTCACCGAGGTATCGAATGAAATTGATGATAAGAGGGTCAAGCCCGATGCCACGATGAGCTTGTGTGGGAAATACGGGAGCTGGAACATTGAGGATGTTTTCGATTTTTTTCGGATGAATCGCCCCAGGTAAATCTTGCTTATTGGCAGCAACCACTAAGGGAGGAGGATTAACGCCAAAGAGCTCGCGGAGGTACCTTTCACCCTCGCGAATAGATACAGGGTCAGTGCTATCTACGACCAAAATGACTCCATCAGAACCTGAAGACAAAGCCTTTCTGACCAGATTGAACTGCCGCATACCGGGACTCCCAAAAAGATGGGCTTTGAGGTCACGATATTCAAGTGTACCAAAATCAAGGCAAACCGTGCGACCGTTAACATCAGTGGAAATAGTGTTCTTTGTAACACTCTTTATCAGGGTCGTTTTTCCAACGCCTTGATGACCAATTACTAGGATCTTCAGATGCCGCATTAAGTGACCCCGCTAGTTAAGCGCTTGAATGAGTAGTCTTAAGCCTTAAGGTTTAGGCTATTTAGCCCTTAGCTCCTTCTACAAAACAATGACATATCTAAGCAAGAGAGGGATATCCGCGCGATGAGCATGTTTTGCGAAGGCGATGGAGGGACCTGGGGTTTGGAAAAGTATAATGTTTGCGAGGAGGAGGGGAGATGGAAATATTGGGATAGGAGGGAGTTCCGTGTGCCCCAGCGTCCTATCTCCGCCAATTCGGTTATACGAGGTTTTAGTCGGCTTTGTACTCTTAAACCTTGTGGCAAAAGAGAGTAGCGACTCAGAAAATTTTGGGAAAAAATCACGTTGATGTTGAAATAGTAGGCAAGAGGGCTCTATTCTTCCACATATACAACTGTCACGTACTCGATGACAGCAAACTTGTCTTTGCCAGGAGAAATGAGTTTTAGATCCTCTCGTAACGCGTTCAGGTGGAGAAATCGCTTCAAATAAACGCGAAGTTGAGTCTTTGAAGGGTGAGCTGGTTTGTCACTACGAACGTATACTTCATTTTCAGCCAAAGAAACCTGAATATCCTTGTCGAGTTTTTCTCCGAGAAAGTTAACGAGTGCAGCTCCAAGTTCAGACCCGTGTTTAACTAGATCTATCGCATCAATAGTGATGAACGTTTTTTCATCCGTGGTTTCAGGCTTTGCTTCAGACATTTTATCTAGGTCCCTCCAGCCGGGAGAGTGATTCCCTTAACACAAGAATGCACCTTATAAAAGCTCCGTTCCCCGAAACTTACAAGAACTGAATCTATGTTCGGTTCCTGCATCATTGACGGGCACTGCTCCGTCGGAGCTGTAACCTCCCGCCTCATGCCAGGCGTTTAATGTCTCCGTAGAACTCACGGCGACAGATAGTAGGTTATAACTTGCATTTAGATCTCGATTTATCCTGAACCCACATTGCTCACAAAGAAACACCCGTTTAGATAGCGGTAGTTCCTTCTTTACATAACCACATTTTGAACACCTTTTTGATGATGGAAAATATCGAGTTATTACTTTCAATTCAGATCCATACCAACGCGTCTTGTATTCCAACTGACGACGAAATTCATATAGTCCCGCATCAGACACGGATTTTGCTAATAGATGGTTTTGCCGCATGCTATTAACATTGAGGTCTTCAATGACAACAATTGACTTGGTTTTCGTCAATATTGTTGTCACTTTATGTATAGCATCCTTGCGAACATTAGCCACTCTAGCATGGAGTTTTTGTAACGTGCGTTTTACTTTCCTTTGATTATGGCTTCCTCTTTGTTTTCTTGATAAAGAGCGTTGAAGTCGTGTTATTTTTCTTTCATGAATTCGTAGTGCTTGTGAACACTCAAACACAGCTCCATCTGAAATAGTGGCTAAATGCTGAACACCCAAGTCCACTCCTACCTTTGGTCCTGTATTTTTCATTACTTCGATTTTCTCTTTCACTTGAAGTGAAACATACCATCGACCCGCCTTCTCTGAAACAGTAGCTGATAGGATATGTATGCTAGCTGACTCTGACCGTAAGTATCCTCGTTCTTTTAATCGAAGCCTTTCAAGACGGGGTAATTGTATTGATTTGTTGAATACACGAATAACTCATGTTAATCGGAAAGATTTTACTCCCCGTTTCCGTGATTTGAACTTCGGAAAACCGGGCTTCTCACCTCTTTTTATCCGATTGAAAAAATGTTGAAACGCGTTGTCAAGATTTCTTAGAGCTTCTTGAGGCGCACATTTCGACACTTCGTACATCCAAGGGAATTCAGTCTTCTTGAGTTTATTGAGTTCTCGATGTAGATCCATAGAACTAGGAGATTTACCTGTCTGCTCATACTCCTCAATCTTTCTTTGTAATCCCCAGTTGAAAACAAACCGGGCACAACCTGCATGCTTGTAGCAAAGAGTACGCTGTTGATTATTTAATTTCAATTCAGTCTTGTAAGCGCGATGAACGATTTGATTTTTTCCGGTTATCGATGATTTTTGTTTCATTTGTTGAAGAACATTTGTAGTGGTTATATATAGGCTAAGAGTCACTAATAGATAAGTGAAAAGGTCAGAATTTTGTTAGGGAAGGCTATCTCTTTTCTCTTCTTCGTCACGCCTAGCATGAGTAGTTCTTTGAGTGGATGAAGTTGGCGGAAGTAGAGGTGGAATGTCTTGTTGGGGTGATTCACGCTTTTCGCGTCTTTGGATGATTCGGGGAGCAAGGGTGCCAAAAATGATTGTATACCCACTGTACAGCACAGCGACGAGAATCCAGTAAATGACATCGTTAGAAGCGAGAACCAAGCCCACCGCATATCCCAATAGGAAACCAGAGATGGCGCGGATGAAATTGCGGCTTTCT
>JAEOSA010000196.1 GCA_016840595.1 Candidatus Hermodarchaeota archaeon
GTCCAGAAAAGGTGCACTCGAAATCGTTCGCCTTCCACGTCAGCGCTATGTTCTACAATTAGATCCCCAATTAAGCGAAGAAGTAGGCAAACTGGCTCCCCAAGGCCTACTCTCATTGGGAGAACTCAAAACGCTCATCTACATAGCCCTATCACAACCCGTTCTTCAATCAAACGTTGTCATTTATCGTGGCTCGCATAGTTACAAACATATCAAAACTCTCGAAGCACATGGCTTCATCGAGACCACACCAGTTGGAAGGACAAAAGAAATTACTACAACCGAGATGTTCGCCGATTATTTTGGCTTCGACAATGAAGTCGAGAAGCTCAAAGGGCAGCTCCGTCAGATGATACGAAAAATACGAATCGAACAATCCGAACTGGCTACAGCTTCTAAGGGTCTATAGGCTTCAAAGCTTCTGGTTCCATGAGTTGTAAATTGCGTCGAACTCTACGAGTTTATATCTGCTTCTATGAAATCAAAAAGAAACGATAAACATTCGAGGCTCCAAGTGTGGCACGTATCACCTCTCCACCTCAAATTCAGTCAAACCCTGGAAATGAAGTGGCAAAAAACGTCGTCCCCGAGGGTCTTTACTCGCTTTTTATTTTACGAGAATCTGGATGTCCTTTCTTTTATCGCATATACAATGAATCTGACAATCACCCAGATCCAGCCATTCTCGGTGGTTTTTTCATTGCTCTCTCCCTCTTTGCTAAAGAAGTAACGAACGGGTACATAGAAACGGTTACAACGGAACCATGTCGTTATACTTTCCACCAATTAAACCGAGGATTACTTGTCATATGTAGTGCAAAAAATTTCAACACAATCACATTAGAAAAAATCGCAAAACGAATCTCACAACTATTTGTAACAAAATATCGTGACCGACTATTACACCCACAATCTGCCGCAATAGTTGCACCAAACCTAAGTAAACATATAGACAGGATTTTTGGAGAAACAATTACACCTGTCTCTAAACAAAATGTTGAGATAATAAGCTAACAAACGCGTGGAATTGCTTCGGCCCAAGGATGTTGTATAATTCGTGTCCCTCCCACTTCAGTTTTCATGACTACAAGACCTGGGCGATCTTTTCTTGCTTCTCCAATAATTCGCGCCTTTTTTCCGTATTTAGTCTGTTGAATGGTCTTCAACATAGCATCAGCATTTTCTGGATCAACGGCGATAAGTGCTTTTCCTTCACAGGTTACCTGTAGTGGATCAATTCCGAGCATTTGACTTGCTGCTAGCACTTCTCTTCGATAGGGCAGTTGGTCCTCTTCTATCCATACACCAATTCCAGATTTTTTTGCAAATTCGTTTAAAGCCGCAGCAAGACCTCCACGTGTGGGATCCTTCATCGCGTGAATCCCTCCAACTTGTAACGCCGGCTGGACTAAAGACCATAGCGGTGCAACATCTGACACTAAATCGGTCTCAAACGATAACCCCTCACGATTCGCTAAAAGCGCAATACCATGGTCGCCAATAGTTCCTGTCATTATCAACTTGTCACCGATTTGCATCTGACTATCGGTAATCACTTTTCCACGTTCTACTAGACCCACTCCTGTTGTACAGATAATTAGTTGATCCACTCCGCCCTTTGGCATAACCTTCGTATCCCCTGCAATAACCGCGACTTGGTTCTCTTTTGTAGTCACTGCCATCGATTCTAAGATCTTTTCGAGCTTGCTAATGGGAAATCCCTCTTCAATAACTAAAGCACTAGTAATCACCAATGGACGGGCTCCCATCATAGCGACATCATTAATAGTGCCCGCTGCTGCTAGCGACCCGATATCACCTCCGGGGAAGAATAATGGAAACACAGTATGACTATCTGTAGAAATTACTATCTCTGATTTTTCTAGTGGAATAGTTGCTCCATCATCTGATTCGGGTAACCCAACACCATTTTCAAATCGGTTAAGCTCGAAATGCGGAAAAATCACATCTTTGAGAAACTGGGCCATAGCACGACCGCCCGCACCATGAGCAAGCTCTACAAGCGCTTCTTTTGTGGGCATTTCCATCACTACCAAGTTGACTTGTATGAAGTTTCAAATTACATTTGCCTTTAGTTCTTTGTGATTATCGGGTACGGCGAAATGTTTATAGCTCATTATCTGTGTCTCGTGTCAAACTGAGGTAATGAAAATGCCATTATGGCAAGGCAAGTCTAAACGATATCCCAGCAGTGCACGACGCCGATCTTCACGGAAACACCGCAAGTATGAAAGAGGTAGTCAGGCTACCGAAACAGTCATGGGCGACAAGAAATTACGAAAAAAACGAGCATTGGGAGGAAATTACAAATTTCGCTTACTAGCAGCATCCTATGCTAATCTTACTGACAAAACCACGGGGCAATCAGAAAAAGTCAAGATTATTCAAGTCTTGGAGAACCCTGCGGATGTTGATCTCGATCGTCGTGGAATTATTACCAAGGGCACTGTAATCGAGACTGAAAAAGGAAAAGGAATAGTTACTAGTCGTCCAGGGCAAAGTGGCGTAGTCGATGCGGTGAAGACTGATTAGGAGTTACTTCTCTTTTTCTTCAATTTCTGCTTGAATGTCCTTAACAACACATTCTCGTCCTTGGCTGACATCAACATCTTTTGATTCACATTTTGGGCATTTTAAGGAAGACAGAATATCATATAGCGATCCTTTCTGAGTAACATTCGATTCAGTGTTACATTGTTTACAACGAATTTTTGTGGGCAATGGCTCAATGTTTATTTTCGCATCTTCTGCAACGGTCCCCTTAGATGCGATTTCAAGACCAAAAAGTAGCTGATCGTGGTTTAGCATTGATAATTTCCCAATTTGAAGAGTGATTCTAACAACTCGTGTTGCTCCGTAACTTGTGGCTGCCCGTTTTACGGCTTCAATGATGTTGACTGCCGTAGAAAATTCATGCATTACAGACCAATTCATTTCCTGGCAACTTTTCAAACTTGTCCACTCACCAAGATGAAAACCTTTTTTGCCAGGAATTAGGGTTAAGGATGCGGTTTAAAATGAGAAAATCAGGAAACTATTACATATATCCAGCATACTTTGAAGCGAGTCGAAGCCGACATTCGGGACGACGAGTTCCCAAGAAGTTAGCCTTACCCAGCGTTGACACGAAAATGATTGCCAGCGCAGCTCAACGCTTGAATCTAGAGCATACAGTCGAAAAAGAAGCAAGATATCCTTGTAGCTGGTGGAGTAAACCTGGAGTGGTTCTTATCAAAAAGCAGCCCGATCAGTCAAAAACTCAGTTGTTAAAAGAATTAGCGAAAATCATGAAAACCTTGAAGGCTGCAGGTGCAAAATGAGTTCAAAACCTTGGATTTGATATGAAAGTTCGACAACTTTCTAAGTAATGTGGGGTTAAACTGGTTTTCTCTAGAGAGGTTACATAGGACAACATTTCAGCGCAGAAAAGCAGGCAAACGTTTTTAAGTGACGGTCCGTTTCTCACCTTCTAATCCCCCCACGACCCATTCTGGCCTTCCCAGGAGTCGATCTGCTGCAAGGAATTGGTCACGTCCTACATTTCTCTGCGCAAGGACATATTATTGCGCGCCTAAACGAAGCTACACGACTAGGGACACGCTTATTTTCTTCTCACTCGAAACCGATTGGTCGAGTCATCGATATCTTTGGTCCAACTATTCAACCGTTTGCTTCTTTGAAACCCGATTCAAAAATCACAGACGCTTTAGTGCCTCCTGGGACAACTCTCTTTGTGAAAAAGGCTACCAAAGGAGGCGTAGGGAAACGACGAAAGAAGTAAGTGCTTCTACACTCGCTCATTGTCCAGACTGTGGTACTACCCGTCTAGTGAAGGATTATTCGAGAGCAGAAATCATCTGCATGAACTGTGGACTCGTTCTAACCGATCGAATTATTGATGAAGGCCCTGAGTGGCGGGCCTTTGATCAAGAACAACGTGATAAAC
>JAEOSA010000197.1 GCA_016840595.1 Candidatus Hermodarchaeota archaeon
ACACTACGGACAATGATGATGGCTGGTTTGTTGCGAGTGGTACATCTAGTGCGGCCCCCCAGATTGCTGGTCTTGCTGCGATAATAAAGCAGATTGACCCTACAATTAATGTGGGCCAATTCAAATATCTAGCTGGTACTTCCGCTACTGATGTCATTACTGGAAAAAGTTGGAAGAACGAGACGGCAGGTCTTGGTAAGGATCTTCCTACAGGATTTGGCTTACTAAATGTTTGCAGAACTGTGTGGACCTACCTCTCTGCCCAACCTTACGAACCTACAACGCTTCCTCTGGACCATCACTACAACTTCTACACCTTCACCTATTCGGGTTTGCCCGCCTACCACATTGATACCATTGGAGGTCCCAGTCAATCTGGCTACTGGTTCTTCGGGTTTTCGGCCAACCGGACGAACACCTTTGTTGTTGATTGGACAGGTAAACTCCACATAACTGGCAATTTTAGGCAAAATGATACATTTAATGTGTATTTGCAGCCTGGGCGGCGACACCTTAAACTCTTTGTACTCTCGTGTGATGCCACCCAGACAATCATGATTCATGAGATTTTGGACTATACCAATGGTACTTCTTGGCATTGGGTGGATACCATCATTGATGGGTTACCCGCGGGGGAGGTTGTCCGGTTAGGTGTTGGTCGGCGTGATAGTTGGAGCACCGATTGGAAGCTTACTGCTGAATGGTCGAATGTTACGGTGCATGATGATTATTTCACCGCGTCTCGAACCATACCTTCAGGTCAGCCCCACCATTTCTACTCGATTGACACTCCTGTGGGTGTGGGGGATCACATTGACACTATCAATCAGGGGTATAGTCAAGCATACCATTTCGTGGGGTACATCCCCGAACTCATTGACCTCGAACATTCATACCTTGAGGTGTCAGGCTGGTTCCGGCAAGACGACACTTTTTCACCATCCCTCCAACCTGGTCGTCGAAAGATATTTTTGTATGTGTTAGATTCTGACTATACCATACTTGAAACACATCTCATCTTAGAGTGGTTTGATGGGACAGGGTGGGTGCACCGAACTATTAGAACAGATGGGATGGATAGGTATGTGTATTTGGCTGTTGGACGAAGGGACGCTTGGGCTGGGGACTGGAAGCTCGTTGCTGAATGGTGTAAACTATCAATACAGATTGTGAATGAATAACTGCTCAACTTCTAACAGAAATTCTTAACAATTATTACTGAGATGAGCAGAGATATTAATGGAAGAACACCCCCGCCACAATCTTCGTGATGTATTTTTATTTCAGAACCTGTGTATTCGTCAAAGTGTGCATATGGTTTGGCTGGCTTCAGGTTTGGGCTGTTAGAGGGGTTGTACTTCTTTTCGTCCTATTTTTCGCTTCAAAATTCTATTTTTCGAAAATTCTTACTACCTTCTTGAAAATTGGACAAACGGAAAGTACCTTTTACTTTTAATAACCCCACATGATGAGGCCACAGGTCTTGCACACTAACTTCCGTTTTCGTATATCGATTTCATGTTCTTCTCCACAATGAGGACATACTCGAATATGCGTGGGCATTAGGCTTCACCTGTTTGCTGCTAGATACTTCGTTAAGGTCCACAGTAATAAACATTTGACAAGCACTTAGTCTTCATATGATGAAGCTTAAATGATTGAACCGTACCAAAAAAAACAACCTAGCATATTTGCGAATTGATGGGAGTAATGCGTTCTGTCTCCTAGGCTTCGAAACCCGTTTCTTAGGGTGTTAATTGCTGCGTCACTCAATGTATGCAATACAATTGTCTCTTCATATGTTGGTCCAGTGACCTCTATATCATCAAACCACCCGCTAAGGCTTTCGAGTGGATTATTAGATTGCTGTTTAGGATTTCGAGCACACTGTAAATTATGAGAGTTCGCTATTGCTTCAAGAGCATTGATGCATTCCATATTTGGTGAATACATACGAATAGAAAAACCAATCAGTCCATTGTACTTAATTCGATAATGTGGATAGCACTTCTCGTCAATTTTCTCATACATTTCAAGAAGAATGGGAATCAGGTTTGCTTTTTCGGTTTGAACAACGAAATCTTCCCACTTTTTTAGATCTTCAGTATTATGTTTTGACATGCAGAATGTAGGTTAATTTTCCTATTTCAGTTCACTCGTGTACTGTTTTCAGTACATACTGTACCACTAACTGTACTGCTTATTTGAGATAAAGAAGGGATCTGGGAACCTTAATCGGTACTAGTCTTTCTTTGATTTTTCGAAGTAATCGAAAATCTGTTTCAGGACTTTGAATCCTGGAGCTTCATTGATCTCCATTTCACCAAGTTCAACAAGCTTCCAATAAGTTATGAAATACTCATCAACATCCTTGATTGTGAGTTTTTCACCAGCTTTGGCAACCACAGCTTTAGACCACTTAATGGATTCTTTAGATAATCTCTGTGATAACTTCTGCTCTTGAATCAGTTCTTCTGCATTAAAGAGGTCTTCAAGTTCCTTGAATTTACGTTCACTGCGTTCCTCGAGTTCACTCAATTGTAGACTAATCTTACGGCGCTCTGTTTTTTCCTTGAGAAGCATTTCAGCGCCCTTCTCGTCTGTGGGTGCACCGCAATGCATACAAAAAGGATATCGTTTTGGAACAGTATTTCCGCACAGACGACACTCAACTCTCCCTGTTGGCTTTGGTTTAGGCTTCTCTGCTGGTGAAATCCCCGAATACTCGAGAATCTGTTCCTTCACCTTTGACGGATTCAATTCGACATATTCGCGAAGTACTGGGCTATTCGGCTTCCAACCCCCTTGATTTTCAATGAGTCCACGAGAAACCCCTTTTTCTTCCTTATGAGAAGCCCACGCTTTTCGGAGTTTATGAGGGTGAATTCCATCACGACCCAACTTGAGGCCTGCATGTTTTCCTGCTTGTCTGACAATGCGAAGAACTGTGTTATAGCTGAGTGGTTGCCATGAATCATGATGAAAAGTGCAGAAGAACGGATCATTGGGTTTCTTGGTAGGATGCTGGTTTCGCCATTGCTGAATGTTTGCAATGCCATTAGGATCCACGATATAGACTGTTCTCTCTTCACGAGTTTTGGTATGGCGAATGTGAATTTCAATGATTCTTTCCGGTGTAAGTTCCACATCTTCATAAGTCATGAAGCCTTGTCCGCTGTCCCATGAATTCGGGGGAAATTCGCAAACGGCACCAACTCGCATTCCGCCATAGACAAGCATGCCCACTAAGGCGCGGTCCCTTACTCCGTGTTTTCCTTCGCCTGCTGCCTCTACGAGTTGCTCGAGATCTTCTATTGTAGGGATGTTAAGGCGTTTCCTAGGAACCTTTTCGTACTTCATGGCTAGCCCAAAGTCGTCTTGTTTCCATCCAAGCCATTTGAAAAAGAATTTGAGGACTTGGCGGATCGTGTTTCGGCTATGAACCTTCAAATCCACCAAGCCATTAAGGAATTCGGTGAGATCGTCATTATCCATGTCCTCAAAGGGTTTCGGAATCGTGCGGGCTAGCCTTCGCAGAAATCGAGTGTATTTTTCCCGTGTGGCTAGAGCTTTGTAGTGATTTTCTTTGAGGAACTTGTCTAATGTGGCTTGTTGCTTCGTCAGAAGAGACATACTATGTTGTAAGATTCTATCAAATATAAGAACCTTACTTTAACTCATTTCTTTGTGGCAGAACCACCAATCGTAGCATTCATAGTCCTTCATGCGTTGTTTTGCTGTATTCACATCAGAAGCAGGAGGAATGATGACGCGATTTTTGATTAGCTCGTTTTCAGGCCAGTTCGCTGGCATAGCCACCTTCTTTTCATCGGCGACTTGGAAGGCTTTGATGACGCGCAGAATTTCATCGAAGTTCCGCCCAAGCTCTGGGGGATAGTAGATAATGGCGCGAATAATACTGTTGGGATCAATGAAGAACACGGCACGG
>JAEOSA010000033.1 GCA_016840595.1 Candidatus Hermodarchaeota archaeon
ATAACCGACCTTCCGGACTGAAAATGGTAATTGCACGGTCATAAGCTAGGCTTCTTTCCATCATATAGTTCAACCTCTCGTAGGAGCACGTTCATTGTGTGGAGTTATAAAAGTTTGTCTCAATCATCAGAAGACGCTAAAGAAAAGAGAATCGACTGGGATGAAGCGCCGAACAAGCCAAAAGACTTCACCCCAGAAACAAGAGGATTATCCTCGCTTTGGCCTTTCAGTGAAAGGATAAACGAGGATTCGGAGTAGTCGTATTCCTATGAGGAGGATACCTTCACCACGTTTTCCCCGCATACTAGTACCTCCTTAATTGGATGGCTGCTCATTGGTGCCTTTTAATTGTTAGTAGTTTAATTTTCCTTAAGATGAAGAAATTCAGGAGCTCGCAATCCGACGAAAACCGGTTTTTTTCATGAAAAAGTCTTCGAATGTGATTTGTCTTGCTGTTGAAACACAAGGCTTTTACTCATTTACTTCTACCCTGCCAGTATTGGATGGATGATTGGCTATGACACGAACACGCGTAATCATCATGGGTGCGGCTGGACGCGATTTTCATAACTTCAATGTGTACTTCCGTGACAACGAAGAATACGAAGTTGTGGCATTTACCGCTACGCAAATTCCAGGCATTGAAGAGCGGAACTACCCACCTATCTTAGCTGGGAAACTTTACCCAAAGGGAATTCCCATCTACCCTGAGGAGCTGTTACCCAAGCTCATTCGGGATCATGATGTGGAACAGGTAATCTTTGCTTACAGTGATATTGCCCATATCGATGTGATGCATTTAGCATCATGGGTGCATTCAGTTGGTGCAGATTTCCGATTGATGGGCCCCAACACAACATTGCTCAAGAGTAAGAAGCCAGTGATAGCAATTTGCGCTGTCCGAACAGGGTCGGGTAAGAGCCAAACCAGTCGCCGTGTTGTTCAAATACTTCGCGATAAGGGTTTGAAAGTCGTCGTAATTCGTCATCCAATGCCATATGGTGATCTTGCAAAACAGGTCTGTCAGCGATTTGAGACGATTGAAGATTTGGAAAAACATGATACAACTATCGAGGAAATGGAAGAATACGAACCCCACATTGATCGGGGTGCTATCGTATATGCTGGTGTTGATTATGGCAAAATCCTCGAAGAGGCAGAGAAAGAAGCCGACGTAATCATATTTGATGGAGGCAACAACGACTTCCCATTCTATGAGGCAGACGTGCACATAGTCATCGCTGATCCACATAGACCTGGACATGAAGTCATGTATCATCCAGGCGAAACCAATGCCCGAATGGCAGATGTGGTAATTATCAACAAGATTGATTCTGCAGAACCCGAATTTGTAGAGCAGGTTCGTCGAACAATTCGGGTGGTGAATCCGCGGGCAATCATAATTGATGCAGCTTCACCCCTTTACGTGGATGAGCCATCTTTGATTCAAGGAAAACGAGTTCTTGTTATCGAAGACGGCCCCACTTTGACACATGGCGAGATGGATATTGGTGCTGGATGGGTTGCCGCCCAGAAATATGGAGCGGCCGAGATAATTGATCCCCGCCCCTACGCCGTCGGCTCAATAAAGGAAACCTTTGAGAAGTTCGATCATTTGAGTGAAATTCTTCCGGCAATGGGATATGGCGACGAACAAGTCAAAGAATTGGAAAAAACCATTAACGCTGCTGAGGCAGATGTTGTCGTGATTGGTACACCCATTGATTTGACACGCGTCGTCAAAATAAACAAACCTACAGTTCGAGTGCAGTATGACCTACAAGAAATCGGCAAGCCCACACTAGACGACGTTTTACGAGATTTTCCAGCTAAGAAGTAATTTTTCGCTTATTGGTTTGTTATTCGAAGACCGCGGAGTGTGAGCCAAGGGCTCCCAATCTGCTTTCTACGCTGCGGTGGTAGAATCGTCAGAGGCCAGTGCTTTTGGATGTATTGAGGTTTCCAGGTCACCTCATCAAGGCATTGTGAACCAATCACGTCCAAAGTTTTTTGGAGAACCGGATGGTTATGGATGCCGCTAAGAACCAACGCTTCTGCTGCTTCAAAGATGCTACTTTGGTAGGATCGGAAATAACCAAGCTTGAACCAGTTTTTATTAGGTTCAGGCCTGCGTCGGGGGAAATCTGCAGTTGATAAATCGTAACCAAGAAGATAGTTTTGTACATTCTTCATGGCAGTGTGATAGTCTTTATCTCGCCAGGCTTTAGGAAATTCGTTAAGCCACCGAAGAGTGCGAACCATTACATAACCACAGGGATTCCCATCTGTTCGGACGTGGCATTCACCTTCTCGACTCAAGTTGAATGAAAGATACTCTCTACAGGCTTGTTGTACATCAGTCCTCTCAGCAAAGCCCAGAGCAAGAACTGCTCGAAGAAAGACCATGTTGGCGCATTTATTGATTTTTCCGCTACTCGCTAGAAACGCCCCATCTCGACGTTGGTATTTCGAAAAAGTGTGATCAACTGCGTCGACAAGTCGAGGGATTTTCGTCCCGTTAAGTCCCAGGTTCCCAAAAAAGCCAACAACTTCTTGGAAGCTAATGAAGGTACGTTTTTTGTTCCGTTCAATCCACGGACCTAGCCCTGTCTCGAGATGTGGAAGCAGTTTTTTCTGCTGTTGGAGGAAGACTGAATCAGAGATTGAGACTCCTTGAATATCACGAAGGTAGAGTAGCTTGACAAATTCGTTGATTTCTTTGATATTATAATTTTTGATATACACATCAGCTTTGATTGGATCAAAGTGTGGTATAGTGACAACCATTAGAAGCCCTCTTTTTGCAATTAGCAGTTTATTGTCACTAGGATGTTAATATACGTAGAAGTTCTTGTGGGATGTCTTCCTCGAAATTTTTGCGAGTGATGTGTTGTTAATTCAGTGTGTTTTTGAACTCGTAAACACTTCTCAGTACTTATGACTGGAACCCAATCATCCAACGATTCCGCAAATGAAAAGCATGCAACTTTTGGTGGAGGATGTTTCTGGTGCACCGAATCTGTGTTTAAGCAACTGAAAGGCGTCAAGAAAGTTGAATCGGGTTATGCTGGGGGAACCATTGATAATCCGACCTATCAACAGGTGTGTACGGGGAAGACAGGACATGCGGAGGTAATTCAAGTCATCTTTGATTCTGAAACCATTAGTTACAGGGAGTTGTTGGAGGTCTTCTTTGCTACGCATGATCCGACGACGTTGAATCGACAGGGTAATGATGTGGGGACTCAATATCGCTCAGCCATTTTCTACCATAATGAGGAACAGAAAGGAATTGCACAGCAACTAATAAAAGAATATGACCAGTCAGGGAATTTTCCTAAGCCGATTGTGACAACCCTGGAACCATTTACTGTTTTCTTTAGGGCTGAGGACTATCATCAGAACTACTTTGAGAAGAACCCTTACCAGGCTTACTGCCAGGCAGTAATTCCACCGAAGCTGAAGAGGCTTCGAAAACACTTCAGAGACAAGTTGAAAGAATAGTGTAACAAAAAACGGATTATCGTGTGCTTTGGATAAAGGGGCGATTTTTCTTTTGTTCCCGTTCCCATTTCTTTCGTTCGGCACGTAATTTGAAAAGATCAATGTCTTTGTAGATTAGGTTTTCTTCCTTAGCTGGTATGGTTCGTTCTGTTCGATCTTTTTCAGGTGTATAGATGAGAGAGTCGCCAAATTCGGCTACGTTGGCAAAAAAGCAATATGCATAGATTGATCGGCGAGCATCAAAATGAGCAGCCTTGAAGTCCGCAGTTACTGGAGTGAAAGCGGGATTTATGAGCAGATCAATGGGGGGTTCAAAGTTCTTTAACTCGACTCGTAAATCCATATCAAGGAAGTCTCGACAGAGAACAATGGCAATTCGCCCATATTCAGTGTTCGCAATAGTAATAGTTCGAGGTTCTTGTCCCGTGTCGATACCCTCTGTAATCCTTTTTCCTTCAAAATGAATGATTGCCGGAATGTGCTTTTCTTGTTGCCAGAGGGTGCCCTCCGGAGAAACGACTAGGCTCAAATTATGTTTGGTCTCTGGGTCATGATAAGATCCTGGAATGATATACATGTTGTACGTTTTCGATAGGTTTTGCACGTCATCTAATAATTCAGGATAATTGAGGTCGATGGTTAATTCAGGAAGGATGAGGATGTTGATTTCCTGTGAATTGGCAAGTTCAACCATGCTTTTGAGTGTATTTCTGATTGATTTGATAGTATTCTTACGAAGCCCAAATAATCCTGGAGCATGTTCTTGATAAAATTCGTTGAGGATGTCGCCTTTTTGTGATAATCCAATTTGGGCGATACCAACCCGGAATTGGTTTTTCACGATTTTTGCAGAATCTTTGAGCAAATCGAGATATTCTAGTTGGTACTTCTTTTTAGGTTGTGTAGCTGAGATTCCTCGTTCTTCCATGAGACCAGCCACAGTTTCTTGAATCATTTTCCCAAGGAGATCATCTAGTTTGGTCAAATCAATCAGATCTTGTTTTGAGGGCTTCTCTTTGATGATGAGTTCCCATTTTTGCACTTGCTCTTGAAGCAGATTTTGTTCATTCTTCAATTCGTGCGTGAGCCGGTCTAATCCCTTCTCGCTAGCGATTTGCAGGGCTGTGGTCAGTAATTTCCTGGCTCGACCTAAGTCCAGTTCTATTAGGGCGAGTTTGGATTGAATTAAGTAAGTTTCTACAAGTAGCGAATGGGAGGCTTGTTGTTCTGCAATTTTGAGAAGCCGTTGAGTCAGACTTTTAATTTCCGCAAATAACACTTCCTCCCCCGTCATTTTTAATTCAGAAATTAACAAGTCGCAAAGATGAATCATTGCAGTAACTGTCAGTGAGTGGTCACCGATTTCTTCTTCAACCACTTGTTCTAGAATCTCTCCTGCTTTCACCTTATCTCGAGTTCGCTTTCCAGCTTTGAGCACAAGAGCTGAAGCAACACGAAACCGTTGATCGATGACTCGATTTTCAGTTCTCTCATTGATTTGTTTGAGCTTTTGGAGATATTGTTGGACCGATGAAGAATCACTCCTTTCCAGGCTAATCCAAACTAATTCCAAGAGAATTACGGCAGTCAACGGGTGATTTTCCATCGTATCATGTAATGTCAAACTCTGCTGATAGTATTCTTGTGCTTTCGCAAAGGAGCCTTTCATACGATAGATTTCACCTAAGTTGGCTAGGGTTAAGGCAACACCTTCAGTAATGCCTAATGCTTCGTAAAGTGTCAAACTTCTCTGGAAATAATCTAATGCCTGGTCGAGATCGCCTTTCAACTGGTGAATATTGCCAAGATTATTAATTGCTAGAGCAATGTCACGCTCTATTCCCAGCTCTTCAAAGATAACTAAACTTTGTTGATAATAATCCAAAGCTTTGTCAAGATTCCCTTTAAATTGATAAACGACACCAATGTTGATGAGCGACACAGCAAAATCATGTTTCAGCCCTAGCTCCTCTTTGATAACTAAACCTCTTTCTTGATACTCTAAGGCCTTGTCAAGATCCCCCTTCCGTGTGTAAGCATTGCCCATATTGGTAAGCGTAACAGCAATATTCCGTTTATTACCAAGCTCTTCATTGATTAGCAGACTTTTTCCATAATACTCCAAGGCCTCATCGAGATCTCCTTTAGTCCAATATACAAGTCCCAAATTATTGTAGGCACTAGCCATGCCCTGTCGATCGTCCTGACCCTCTCTTATTGCAAGGCTATCTTCATGATACTCTAAGGCAGTATCGAGGTTACCCTTATACCAGTTAATGATGCCCCCATGGTGCAGTAACTCGCCTTTTTTCCGTCTTAGTTCACCCTCCTGTTTACTCACATACTTCGGTTCCAGTTTTTCAAGTAGGACCACAGCATCCTTGAAAGCATCGAGTCCTTCATCCAGTTTACCTAACCGCCATGAGATTTCGGATTTCACTGTTAAAAAGTCCACAGTCAGTAAAAGATTTTCATCCCCACGAACTGCTTCCAATCCCTCATCAATCAACAAAGCAGCCTTTTCCAAATCTCCCAAGTTAATCCTAATCCGACTCTCGAGGAGTAGACACGCAAGGCGGTCAGCAACGGGTAGATCTTTTTGAGTTGTTAGCGTTTCCACAAGTTGGAGTGCAGCCTTATACTTCTCTTTCTCAAGTAATTTCTCTGCCCGGGATAGTTCTTTAGAGATCGAACTAGTCAAAATTTGAGCTTCCTAATGAGTTCCTGCAATTACCTTTCCAATGCTAGTACATCTATGGTTATTATTTCTTTTTTGAACTACATTCTAGATGTAGAGAGCCAGATTAGCACACGTTTCTCTGGTCTCTGTACTGCTGGAGTACATAGATTACATTAGAAGAGCAGGTAGTGTGGCGCTACTCCCATCCACGCTCTTTACGAACTTTCTTCGGGAACAGCCCTTTGAAAGCCTTCATTATCATCTGCTTTGAAGGTTCAATATCACCAACAACATCGATCTTATCGAAGTCTATTTCACCTAATCTACGATTCTTTGCTTCTTGTAGAACAGGCATTTCAGCTGGGTCAAAGCCTACTAAATGTGCCCCGACAGCTTCAACTGCAAATGCGTCCTTTCCAACGATGAGTACTTGTGGAGAAACCGTGATTCGCTTCTTCTTCCGTCCAAGGAAGACATGCGTTGCATCCAATACGGCGAGATCGATTCCTCCACTAGCCTCATACATATCCAACAGCGCGATTGGAAGCTGGTCATGGAATCGGTGTTTCTTCGTATCTAGAATTAGCCCCAACAAGTTCTTGATGACGAAACCCATATTCATTAAATCTTCTAGACCTGCCTCTTCATACCTCCGAGGTACATGTGTGCTGATGAACGTATTGGGCTCTAGGAGAATATGAGAAAAGGGAACCTTTTCCCCAGCCACTTCAACGATTCTGGTCTTTTCATCATCAGACAGATTGAATGGTTTAATCCGATCAGTGTAGCAATCCTCCCAGACTTTCAACCGTTCCAACCCGGGACCGGCACCACTATCAGACTCTGCCACCAGAATTTTTGGTGCTTTGTCAAACGCCTTTGCTATAGAATTCACTGTATCGACCGTTGAACAGATTCCGGTCTCTGGATTGTAGATTCCAACTTTGATTACGACTTTTTGGTCAGGATTGTTGAGAGTGTCAAATCCGTTGATGAGGTCAACTGCGTGGGAAAAGGAATGACTATCCACTACTGCAACTGTTGGCTTCATTGAAACCACCCATTCAGTGTCGTTATTGATGGCTATGAATGTTTGAGTATTACTTCAAACAACTGGATTTCGGGTTTTATTGCAGCTAGGCTAGTTGCCCAAGGAACGCGGGATGTGAAATCGAAGGATATGCGGAGAGGCGTTTCTGCCAATCCTGCTTCTTTAATTTCTGTGGCAACTTCTTTTACCAGTCGTTTCCACACATGTTGATAGCCCGGTCGGATAGCTGTGAATCGCATGATTACGCGGGCTTCATCTCCCAAAATGAAAAGCTGATCAGGCTCAATTCGTAAGGGAGCACTGGCAGCAACAAGTTTGTTTCTATCAAACAAGAGGACAGCATGACCGTCTTTGAGAACGCGGTCTTTGAAATATGCCCTAAATGCATCAACCGTTGGGAACGCGGTGGATATGTAGGGATCTGATTGTGAAAGCTCAACGAGTAGGTCAAGATCTTTCTTTGTAGCCTTCCTACATGTGAGTTTGCTAGTTTTATCACTGATTTTCCAGTTGGCGGCCTCTTTGACATCATAGTCATTGACATAGCGATAGAGCCATTCTTCTTCGACAAAGCCTTTGTTATGCCAATAATCAAGTTGTTTTTCTGCAATTTTAGAGGTGAAAACAACGGTAGTGGCCAGTTCACGGCTTTCCTTTCGTGTTTTTAGAAACGCGGATACTTCATCAAAAAGCTTAGCTTGGACCTCAGCAGGAGCATTGGGCATTGTCCAAGGATATCCAATATATGTACGTCCATTTTCGGACCCCGAATCTCGCGATGTGATGTAAGCTAAAGGTTCACCCTTTTCAGTTAACGCGTACCAGGTCATTTTGGGATCTCGACTGAGATTTCGTTGTTGGATTTCTTCTGCTCGAGCTGGAAGCCCGGAAGCTTCGGTGTAGATTTTTGCTTGGAGTTCGTCTAGCCCTTGGTCGGGCTCATAATGTCGATATACAACTTTCAAAACGATTCAACCTCCATTAAATTAAGAGAATATTTCTCGTTTAATGAGAATATACTATCATTAAGTAATATATAATTATTATTGTCTAAGAAACTTTAAGTGTTAGTTAACGGTTTCTTGCATCGAAGGACAAGCTTAGATGCGTTCTAACGGCTTTACTCCCAACATATTGAGACCATTGTTAAGAACTTGTCGACACAGCTTCACGAGAAGGAGCCTCGCACCCTTCATTTCTGGAGTTTCTGCTGTGAGCACCGGGCAGTGATTGTAAAAAGTGTTGAAAGCAACACACAGCTCGTAAATATATTCTGCAAGGTGGAAGAGTTCAATTCGTGTACCCCATTTTTCTCGCTTCATATCGTGGACTATCTCGCGGAGAATGGCAGGATAGCGTCCTAGAAGCTTGAAAAGTTCGGTTTCATAGGGGTTGACTAATTCGCTGATTCGAGCCGTTTTAGGTGCTTTTTCTTTGCGGAGAATGGAGCTTGCTCTAGCATATGTGTACATCAAGTAGGGTGCTGCATTACCATCGAAGCTAAGTATTTCGTCCCATTTGAACACAATCTGTTTTTCGACAGCGATTTTGAGAAGTGAGTAGCGGACAGCAGCGGATCCAATGGCTTCGGAGACCTCTCGGATGAAAGTAGAGTTCGCCTCGGGATTTCGTTTTTTAACTTCCTTGCGAGCTCGTCGAGTAGCTTCTTTGATGACTTCATCGGTACTGAACCCAATCCATGTGCCTTTTCGTCCTGAAAACTTGGCATCAGGGAGTGTGACGAATTCATAAGCAAGATGATAGTAATTGGCGGCAGCTTCTGTGTAGCCCAGCGTTTCCAGTGTTAGATAAACGGTGCGTTGTGCTAGTCCTTGAGGCATGCCTATGACATTGAAGATGATCTGAGCTGGACGATATCTGCCTGAGTCACCGGTATGAGAGGTCGTCCAAAGGTTTTGATCTCTTTTTACTCTTGATTTGAAAGGTTTGTAAAGGAATGGATCTTTGATGACACCGAACTTCCAAAAGTGGAAGGCAATGTCTTTCCCAGTATAGGTTGCGACTCCATCAGAACGGACTAGTACTTTGTCGGTGTCAGTCAATTGTTGAAATTCCTCATAGATGCCCAAATCAACAATTATGCAACCTGCCTTTTCACCTGTTTTGGGCTTTGAGGTGCCTGGTG
The DNA here is from genome assembly GCA_016840595.1 of Candidatus Hermodarchaeota archaeon. Next base: position 9,382 of record JAEOSA010000033.1, read on the forward strand.
CTTCCAGCATTTTCTCTAGGGCTTCTGCAAATAATCCAGAATGGGCAATATTGCTCTCCCATACGAGGAGGTCATGGCTTACGTTGAGCAATGCATGGGTTTTATGTTGTGCACGAAGAACGCGTTCAGACATTGCTCTGACTTCTTTTGCGACTTTGTTATCTCCTTGTTCCATTAATTTTAGGTATTTTCGAACCTGTGATTCATCATGTTTTTCTTGAGCTTCTACGTAAAGACGACCGATAATTTGATCATATTTTCCTTTGTATTTCGGGGGCTCAAGATGTTTTAATCCCCAATAGGCCACAGCGATTTGGAGCCCGAGGTCATTGATATAATCCATCCGAGTAACATCTGCACCCATCGTTTTCATGAGTCGCGCAACGGTGTCACCTAAGACAGCGTTTCGAGCATGACCAATATGTAGGGGATTATTCGGATTCACAGCAGGATACTCAACCACAACATGTTTGTCAACAAAGATATCCGAGGTTCCATAGGACTCGCCCGTTTTTTGGATTGCATCCACGACGAGTCGACGGTAGGGAATGATGTTGACATAAAAATTCACATAAGGTCCTTGCGCCACAACCTGCTGAATGAGCGGGAATTTAACTGGGTCGAAGACAGCGAATTCTTTTGCAATTTCTACTGGGCTTTTTTTCAGTTCTTGAGTCAGGTGGAAGGCAGCAGTACAGGCTAAGTCTCCGTGTTGTGGGTCAGCAGGAATCTCTAAATGCTGACTTAGATCACGTCCACTGGATATGTGAAGAGCTTCAATGACTTGATTCCTGAACTGTTCCCATGGATTAGTCACGATAATCGGTTTCCTGATGAGAGTTTGCGGAAGCCAGCCTTTTCTCTCTTTCGACTTCCCCGAGAATTGTTTTTACAGGGGGAACGAAATGATTAAACGGAAGTATTTCATAAATCGCGTGCCTACACTGTGAGGGCCCGTGGCCAAGTGGATACGGCGACAGGCTTCGGACCTGTAGATCCGGGGTTCAAATCCCTGCGGGCCCGCCATACACCTTATTAGCTTTTACCAATCACAGATGATACCGCAATCACTTACCCACAGGGAGAAAAATGGCAGGATTAGTTCCTAAACAGCGTCCTTGGTTTGCAGTGTGGCCCAAGACCGTTCCGAAATCTTTGGACTATCCTAAAATTGCCCTCTGGGAGTTCTTAGCCCAATCGTCAAAGAAACTTCCCCATCAAACAGCAGTAATACACAATAACCAGCGGATAATCTATTCGGAGTTGGATCTCCGTTCCCAGAAATTCGCGTTAGCATTGGACCAATTGGGTGTAAACAAGGGAGATCGAGTAGCGTTATTTTTGCATAATGTTCCTGAGTTTATCATTAGTTACTATGGAGCACTCCGACAAGGAGCGGTGATTGTACCAATGAATCCTCTCATCAAAGAGGAGGAGTTTAACACCATTTTCTCCAGCACTTTGCCAAAGATTCTGGTGTTGGACGAGACGCTGTTTTCGGTTGCGACTCCGAGTTTGAATGAGTTTTCACAAGTGAACACGATTAGTGTTGGATCCAAAGAAGAACCAGAAGGCAATCAGTCCTTTAATTCACTTCTAACTCGTCAAGAAGGGCAATTGGAGCAAGTGGAGATTGATCCAAATGACCTAGCCGTCATTCAGTATACCGGTGGGACAACTGGTGTTCCAAAGGGGGCTATGCTTAGTCATCGTAATCTCGTCGCAAATGCGCTCCAGAATTGTGTTTGGTTTAACTGGACGGATCAGGAAGTGGTCATGGGAACCTTACCACTCTATCATTCATGGGGGGCGTGTGTGAACATGAATTCGGTATTTGCTGTGGGTGCTACGCTCCTCCTTTTCACTCGCTTTTCAATTGATCAGGGGCTAGCAGCACTTGAACGGGAAAAAGCCACAGTATGGTATGGTCCTCCCACATTGTTTACCATGCTCGTTAACGATTCGAAGCTCTCCACTTATGATTTTAGTTCACTACGCTATGTCAAAATTGGAGCAGCCCCTATTCCAGAGGAGATACGCCGCCAATGGTTGACTCTTACAGGAGGAGCCAGTATGGTGCTCGGGTATGGTCTTACTGAAGCATGTCCCGAAGCTATTAGCAGTCCTCCTGAGGATATTCGTCCAGGGACTGTCGGTATTCCGATAATCGATACTGATGCCAAGATAGTTGACATTGAAACAGGGAGAACGGAACTTCCACCTGATGAACCTGGAGAACTGATTCTATATGGTCCACAGGTGATGCAAGGATATTGGGAGGATCCAGCTCAGACGCAATTGGTGTTGCGGGATGGCTGGCTCTTTACGGGAGATATGGCGAGCATCGATAAAGAGGGGTACGTCATTATTCTTGATCGGTTGAAAAACACTATCAAATACAAAGGCTATACTGTATTTCCAGGAGAAGTTGAAAACGTCTTGTACAACCACCCGAGCGTTAAAGAATGCTGTGTCATAGGGAAACCCGACTCCTTGGCGGGGGAGCTTCCAAAGGCATTTATCGTGTTGAAAGAGGAGCACAATCCCACTCCCGAGGAAATTATAAAATTCTGTCAAAATCGGATTGCGCCTTTCAAACGGATTCGAGAGGTTGAATTCGTTGACAGCCTTCCAAAGACGGCAGTAGGTAAGATTCTAGCTCGGGAACTACGTGAACAAGAAAGAAAAAAGCACTCTGAAACTTCATAGAGTAATTAGATTGTCAGAGTTCGGAAATGGATTACTGGTTTTGTTTAATTGCGGAAATACCTGCTGCGGCGATGCAAAGGAGTTGGAAGATTTCGTAGGCTTCGCTCATAGTGTTTGTAGTGTATTTGATGTCATGTCCTCCAATACGTGTTACAAGGGGAAGGAGTTCGGCAGTGTCGGCAAAATAGGAATTTTTGAAGGTGACTTCTACATTCACTGGTGTTTTCACGACTAATGGTTTTGCCTTTTTCTGTTTGAAGTTAGATACTGCGCGTTTCACGGCTGCTTTGAGATCTTTTTCCAGTTTTCCTAATCCTGGGCTTTTTGCAGCACTTCGGCCAAATGAACGTTTCAGTTCGACTCGTTCAGCCCATGGGGTATGTACTTTGACATCATCTTCAAGGAGTTGATGATCTCCTGCCACAAGAACGACAGGGACTTTGACTTCGCCCGCTGTGTACCCATTGAGCAGGAATTCGCTGATTTCAATGCCATTGATTTTCAGGGTCTGGATAGTGCCACCACTGTAGGTGTGATCGAAGGTAGAATAGGCGGTTCCGGATTTGGCATGATACCCAAGAAAGAGAACCACATCACTGCCTTCTACGCCCGTGACCATAGCTTGAGGTCGTGGGAATCCACGAATTAATTCAACATAATCGGGAAGCTCTTCGACCATGAGATTAACCATGGGCCCATGGCTGTCAGCGACAATAATCTCTTCAAAACCGGCTTCATGAAGCGCGTTTACCACTGCCAATGTAAGTTTCGTGGCGATTTTCCTGACCTCTTCATATTGGGCACCTTTCAGCTTCAAGTGCCCGGGAATGACCACATACGGCATGCCTTCTAAATCCACAGAGATATAAGCCTTCATTATAACCACTACGAAGCTTGTGATGACTTTGTCTTTAAAGGCTTCTTCATCAAATGAAAGATATTGCTGCCTCAGTGTAGTGTTGACGTCTCTTCTGTTGTCCACTGATTATTGAGAGCAGGTTACTAGCGCCCGAAACCCGGTTTATTTAACGGGTTTGAAGCGTTCTTTCAACCGGTTAAGGACGTTGGGGAGGGTAGTGTATTCCATGGATGAAGGGGGGAGTCGATGGGGTTCGAAGGGACCATGCCGTCGAAGATAATCAGCAACATACATGCATTGATCACGGGTGATATCCCAGGCAGGATCATCGAACACATCAATCGGTTCAGTGAGTTTGCCATCTTTCATACTGAAGGCTAGCCCCGTCACACGTGGTGGTCCATCGAACCGTGTACACTGTGAGTAGTGCAGTGGAACAGGCATGAGGGGACCATTGTGACTGCCACGCATCCATCCCGTTACGAGGTGCCCAAGGGCAAAGCCTTCGAGAATTTCACCAGTAGCGGGGAATCCACTTTGTGCACGCACTATGGCACCAGGATCATCTTTGCCAATGTATTTTCCTGCGACGGCGTAGAGTTTCTCGGTGGAGATTGCTGCAGCAATACCTCGAGATTTGTCCTTCGAGTAGACTCGTTTGATGACATAGTCTTCTGTTGCGCCAATGAGAGCTAAGAGGTCATAGAGTTCAGAGGGTGTGTCCATCTTGATCATTTTGTCATTTTTGATGTCAAACACTTCAAAGATGAACCCGTCGTGTAACTTAGGATCAATGATCAATCCTGCTGTATTGAAGGGATCTGCAAAGAC
>JAEOSA010000198.1 GCA_016840595.1 Candidatus Hermodarchaeota archaeon
AAGTGTAGGTGTATCAATGTGGTTCACTAATTTAAGCGGTTCGCCCTGACCAGTTATCGTTTCGAGGTAATTAGTGTAGTTCGTTTCATTTAGGCAAGGTGGCATCCCAGGGCGTAAGTTCCGGCAGTTTTCGCTGACGACTGAATTCTTTGATAATTAGGATAGCGATAACAAGACCGATATACTCTACAGCTAACATCGTGCCATAGAGGAAAATGTTTATTGCCCATCCAGGTGGGACACCGTAAGTAATTACACTTATGAAAATTGTGAAATTCCAGAGAGTATGAAGGACAATAGGACCTGTGAGGCTACTTGTTTTCTGGAATAAATAACCTGTCACAATTCCAAATCCAAAAGAAGACACTACGTAATAGACGGCAAACCATCCAGCAGTTATTGGGTCCATCCATCCATTGATGAGGTAATTAATTGGCCAAACGATGTGCCAGAAGCCAAAGAAGATTGCCTGAATGACATTTGCAATGTTTACATTGTATTTGGTCATGAAGCAACGCATCATCAGTCCTCGGAAAACACCTTCTTCCATGAATGAATTGATGATATAGAAGAAAATGAAGTAAATAATGTACAGCGTCGGGTAGAAGGCGAACTGTAGCACGGGATCTAAACCCAGTCCCAGTTCAATATAGAACTCCCCCAAAAAAGGCAGTAAATAATATACAAAGTATACAAAGAATCCGAGTACTAAGTTCGAGAATAGATAATGATAGTGAATCCCAAGCAAGTTGAATTTTCGATAAACAATCCATACATAGACAAGGAGAATGATGAGAGGAATGACCTTAGAAGAGATGATGCTGAATGGCGTCATGTGAAGCTGGAGAATAAAGATGTCAATAATTCGGAATATCACTGCGATGACGAAAAATACGATTGCGAGGAGAACAGGAGGCACCAGATGTTTCTGAATCGATTCAGGCTCTGTCATAACAAGTTCCTCATCATTGGTGATATAGAACGTTAAATAAAAATTAGATGCATTTCAATTGATGGAATCTAATAGGTTCTGATTCAAGCACACACACATAAAAAAAGAAAAGATTCCGAACTCTTTGGTTCGGAATTACAATTTCATCTAGCCTCTTCGAATGTTGAGCTTACAGACGAGTTCTTTATACCGGATTTGAATTGTGGACAATGAGACTCCAGTAACTTTGCTAATTTCTAATTGACTTCGCCGATCCTCTTCTAATATCGAGGCAATGTATAATGCTGCAGCAACGAGAGTATCTGGAGATTTTCCCGAAGCCAAACTAGCCTGTTGGGCCTCAGAGATTATTTTTTCAGCGCGTTTCTGGGTTTTTGATGAAAGTTGCAGCTGACTGGTATATAAAACAACATCAAAGGCACGATTCTTGGAATCCACTATTTGGACAACTCCAGATTTCTGAGCTGAGTAGAGTACCTAAAAATCCTACTTTTTCTGCCTTTCGAAAAATTGGTTTAACTCCTGATTATGGTATGAAGAAGAAAATCAGAGTTTGAAGCCAAAGATTTCCTGCAGAAATCAATGGAAGGAAGAGCGTTGCTGTTAGCGAAATGACGGTCAATAATGTATTGATTGACGGACCAGCAGTATCCTTGAAAGGGTCGCCAATCGTATCACCCGTTATAGAAGCCGAATGGATACGATGGTAATCTTGTTGGGTATGATCGTATTCTGGTGATTCGATGAATTTTTTCGTGTTATCCCAGGCGCCACCCGCATTATCCATGAAAAGAGCGAAAATTAACCCAACAATAACTGCACCTGCCTGAAACGCCGCCAACGCCTCTAATCCAAGTAATATACCCGTGATGATAGTGGTAAAGATTGTAACAATTGTTGCTGGAAGAAGTTCACGAAGCGCACCCCTAGTCGCAATCTTAATACCTCGATCATAATCAGGAAGGGATGTACCTTCAAGGATGCCTGGGTCCTCCTCGAATTGCCGGCGTATCTCAACAATTAACTTGTCAGCATTTTTCTGCACGCCAAGAATCATCATTGCTGAAAAAGCAGCAGGTAAAATTCCACCAATCAAAGCACCAGCTAAGACAATTGGGTTCAATAAATCAATGAAAATTGGCGCTCCTACAAGGCGTGAGGCAAGTTCAATATAGGCTGCAAAGAGGGCAAAGACTGTAAATGCCGTAGCCCCGATGGCAAATCCTTTTGTTATAGCCTTTGTTGTATTGCCAAGGGCATCGAGTTTATCCATCTCTTCTATGGCCTCCTTCGGTGCCCCTGATTGCTCAATTAATCCCCGCGCATTATCCACAATGGGACCATATGAATCTGAACTCACCACAAGCCCATTCGTCGCTAATAGACCAACCGCTGCAATCGCCACGGCAAACACTCCTGCTTGCCAGAACCCAACTGGTCCTGGAATGGGGATAAAAGAACCCAGAATAAAGGATGCTACCAAAGCCACGACAATCCCCACAACGGAAGGGACAACACTGATCAGACCATAAGAATATCCGGATAACACCAGAGTGGCAGGGCTAGTTTCAGCTGAACTGACCATACTTTGAACGGGTTGGAATCGACCAAAACCATAATCACTCGTAAAGATGTTGGACACAACACCAATGATAATTCCTGCTAAGAGTCCCAATATTGCAGAGAGAGCAATGACAATCGGAACTTGAAAAAGAATGAGAACGACAACAACTAGAACCGCAAAGAGAATCGTTGCGAAGTAGGTTCCATGGTTGAGGGAACAGTCTGGTTCGCATCTATCATGAGTGCGTACAGCAAATACCCCAGCAATGGACGCAAAGACTCCCACCGTGGCTATCAAAAGGGGAATTAATCCATAAGGGACCAATGTGAAGATGCCATTAGATACTAACACAATATCAATGGTCGCACCCAAAATAGCCGCTGCTAGAATTGTAGAAATATTACTGTCAAAAATATCTGCTCCTGTACCTGCAATATCCCCGACATTATCACCCACAGCATCAGCGATTGCTGCAGGATTCCTGGGGTCATCTTCAGGAATACTATGTTCAATTTTTCCAACAATATCCGCAGCAACATCTGCTGTTTTAGTAAAGATCCCACCACCGGCCCGAGCAAAGAGGGCAACCGAACTTGAGCCAAAAGAAAATCCAATAATAATCTCCCATAATGCAATAGCTTCAAACCCGAAAAAGACATAATTCCAAACCAAATAGAGACTAGCAATACCTACAAGCGCGATACCACCAATGATTAAACCCACGATGGCACCAGCACGAAACGCAACCCGAAAAGCTGGAATTAACCCACCTACCGCCGCTGCAGCAGAAGTACGCCGATTAGCACGAGTCGCTACAATCATTCCAACATACCCTGCCACCATACTCGCAAATGAACCAATGACAAATGAGAGGGAGACTGCCAAGGCAACGGAGGCAAGTCCTGTATTACCAAAGACAAATTCCGAAACTGCGATAATAATCGCCATTACTACACTGAAGACGGCAAGGATTCGGTATTGGATTGAAAGAAAGGAATGCGCTCCTTGTTCGATGAGTTTGCTCACATTGCGCATTTGCTCATTACCTTCATCCGCCTTCATTACTAAGCGGAAGAAATAGAAAGCCACAAGTACCGATAGCAATCCTGCGATTACTGTGGCAACAAGTATGATTATGGTTATCATAGGAATCCCAAAATTGTCTGAAACAGAACTCTACTATTTGACTGAACTCCGCATCTCTGCAAACAATTCTTTGAGGCTTAACACCTGTTTATCAGGAGCGGGAGTTACGGTTGCATTCAAACCTTTCATCGTGGGCATCCCTGTGCTATCTGTATCTCCACCAATTACTAGATTAGCCCACGGTCCATAGGGGATGAATCCTATACCCTCACTAGCTCGCGGTGCAGCTTCCGCTCGAAGCACAACACTTCCATGTTCAGTTGTAACTTCGACGATATCTCCC
>JAEOSA010000199.1 GCA_016840595.1 Candidatus Hermodarchaeota archaeon
GTGGAAGTTACAATTCTAGGCAGTGGCGCATCGCTACTTTCTCCAGACCGTGTTTTATCTGGCTTAATGATTGAAACTGCTGGTGAACCACTTATTTTTGATATGGGTGCCGGCGTGTTGCATCGCTTGTCGTGCAGTTTAGTTGAGTTAACACGGATTGAGCATTTGTTCATCAGTCATCTGCACGTAGATCATTGTTCAGACATTGTGGCGTTGGTCCAAAGCTTATGGTTGATGGGTTATGATAAGATGCTCAATGTGTATGGACCAAAGGATATCCTGAAGATGGGAGAAGCGATTGGTGAGATGTTTCCATATCTGATTGGAAAAATCAAGATAAAATCCCACACCATTTCTCCTGAGTTTCAGGTAAAGTCAAAGAACTGGACGGTTAAGGCGTTTCCTGTGAATCATGGCGACTTTGAAGCCTATGGATATCACCTCGAAGCCGAAGGAAAGCGTATCGTTTATTCAGGTGACACCGCACCAAGCGAAGACTTGGTAAAGGCCGCTAAGGGCGCGGATTTACTGATTCATGAATGCTCCCTTCCAGACCGTATGAAAGGAATGGCTCCAAATCATTCCACACCTGGTGAAGTCGGAAGGGTGGCAGCGGATGCGGGTGTCAAGACCTTGGTGATTACCCATTTGTATCCTGAACTGATAGAAGAACTCGGTGACGCCCTCCGTAGTATACGCGCAACCTTTTCTGGGAAAATTATTGTCCCACGTGATACCCAAATCATTACTTTATAGTGTAGGACCGAAAAATCTTTGAACAGCTAATGATTCTGTGTGCGTTTCATGAACAAGCGAGAGTTCCAAGACCTGTTAAACCGGGCTAAGCCTATCGAACAGTATATGCATGAATGTTCAGCAGACTGTAAACCGAAATACGACGCTCGTAGAGCGGAATACACACTGAAACTTGACATACTCGAATCGATCAAGGCATTTGATGACCAGTTTATTATCGTCGCTATAAGCGCTGATTGGTGTAAAGATTGCGTTGCCAACATTCCGGTGCTTCATTTGATTCATAAAGCGACGGGACTCCCTATGTACATCTTGGGGGGTGTGAAGACAGATCCCTTGAACCCCGATCGACAATGGGCGGTTCCTCCGAGTCCTCCTGAGATGGATACGTTGAACATCATAGCGATTCCTACAATTCTAGTCTATACAAAGGATGGAACAGAGATTGGGCGTATCATCGAGAACCCCTCAATACAACCCACCCTCGAAGAAGAACTCCTCTACTTCCTTGAGAAAACGTGATCTCGCGTTTATTGAATTACAATTTATCTTCGTCTATTTCTGGTCGATGTGGAGTAGGGCCATCACCTTCGAAAGAGATTAGCCCCTTCCCCCCACCACCATAACCTCCAATAAAAAGAGCTCGACGGTCAATATCTCGTCTTGTTCTTTCCAATTCTTTTGGAGGCTTATCGGGAGGAAGGAATAATATGAAGATAAATAGAACAACGAATACTCCATAGAAGCCTGCAAGAGAAATACTGATCGTTAACAGAAAAATAAAGATTGATATTAAGGCGATGAGGAGTGAAACGAAAGCAAATTGACGTCCACGTTGACTTAGTTTGAACCGTGGCTTTTGTGATTTCGATTTCTGTGAAACCCCAATCACCTCATGGTCACTAGAAGAGTTGAGGGCTTTATAGTTATCTCGGGTATAGACACTTATCGTCTCGTCCCTCCTAAAGCCTTTAAGTTATAAGAAGAACCTTCGGAGTGTGAGCTAACAGTGTCATACAGAATTTGCCCTCGTTGTTCAGGATTTGTGGAAGTGCGACCACTGGGGAAGCATTTCCAAATACGGTGTTCACAATGCGGAGCTAGTTACAAGACCAAACCTGGAGAGGCGAGTGATCCCGTTGCGGCATACCTGCGTTTCATGGATGTCATGGAGGGTGGTGAACCTGCTCAAAGAGCAGATGTGAAATTCAGACGACACTCCACTCGATATGACCAAGTACAGAAACGTCCACCTCGGTCCAAGGAAGAATGGGAGAAAGAGTTGAAACAAGCAGGAGTTGTTTCGATTGATCAGCTTCCGGAGATAGTTCAGCGCATTCTTAGCGATTCTGCGTATCATTTAGTAAAATATCGTAAATTTCCTGAGACCGCACCTGAACCCGGTTGTCAGGTTAAGGATGCTCCGTTGAATGACCGATTGAAATCTGTCCTCGAACGACAGGGCGTTTCCCAGTTATTCAAGTTTCAAGAGGAAGCTTTACAGCATATTCTTGCAGGACGGGATCTCGTCATTTCTGCTCCCACTGCGACGGGGAAAACTGAGGCATTTGCCCTGCCCATTATAGAACAGATTTTTACTCGACAAAAGGGTTGGGGACCATTACGCGCAGCAGAGAAACGTGCTGTACAAGCAGTGTTCATCTATCCCACGAAGGCATTAGCTCGTGATCAAGCCGGAAAACTTGCCACTTTAGCTTCCAGTGTCGGTTTAGATGTAGCTGTATTAGATGGTGACACACCTAAGTCTGAACGGGCTGCGATTTTCCGGCAGCCTCCGGATATTCTCATCACAAACCCGGATATGTTACATATTCACCTAATTCGTCCTCGAGATCCCATTCGTCGACTAATTCGAACAGCCCAACATGTGGTGTTGGATGAGTTGCACGTGTATGTGGGAGCCTTTGGATCAAATGTACATTTTCTTTTACGTCGGTTACAGCGGATTTGCCCCGCGCTTCAATTGATTGGGGCATCGGCGACGATTGCTAATGCACAAGAATTTGCTGAACTCCTCTTTGGGCGGTCTGTAGTTGCGATTCATTGTGCTACGGGAAAGAAAGGGATTATTCATTTTTTGATGTTATATCCTGAGCGGGTGAGCCAAAGCACAATGATTGCTAGCGTGGCTCAAGAACTAGTTCGAAATGATATGAAAACGCTTGTGTTTGCGAACACTCACAAGAACGCTGAGGTCATTAACTTGATTGCTCGACGGACACGGATGTCCAGTGCTGTACATCGGGCCGGGTTACCAATGTCTTATCGTCGGAAAGTGGAAGATGATTTCAGGCGAGGTGAATTGGATTTGCTTGTTTCGACCCCTACTTTGGAGTTAGGGATTGATATTGGCGACCTAGAAGGCGTTGTGTCTATGTTGGTGGGGATTACTCGCCTGACTCAGCGGATTGGTCGCGCTGGACGAAAAGGCCAGGATAGTATTGCTGTGTTAGCTCTCCGAACGAATGATGCCATCAGCACATATTATCGCGAACACCCGGATGACTATTTCACAGATATTGATCCTGCCTATGTTGAACCGCATAATGAGGTTGTGGCTTATCATCAACTGATAGCTGCATCCTTGGATATGCCGTTAGTTCAAGATGAATTTGCTGAGTTTGAACCTGTTATCGAACAATTACTCAAAGAGGGGTTATTTTCTGAATCACGTGGAAAATTGCGACCGAATATTATTGCTACTCGTCAGATACTCGCGCGTTATTCCATTCGAGGGATTGGTGATACCGTTCAAATCGTTCACAAAGGGAAAATTATTGGTGAGCGTCAAATGCCCATGGCAATGGGCGAACTACACCCTGGTGCTTTCTATCTGCATGGAGGAACAACATATGAATCACTGGAATTCGAGTACCGCCATGGCGTAGGGAGAGCCGTTGTGGAGCGCCTTCCTGCAGGTCACCGTGAGATGACCCAGCCACTCCGCCATGTTGATCCGGAGGTCATCCGAGTATTACACACACGTCAAGTGTTCGGCATCACTGTCCATTATGCTGACCTGCGAATGACAGAAGTTGTAACAGGGTATGCGATAAGAGACATCTATACCGATAAGATTCTCAAGATTGAGAGTTTAGACCAACCCTTGGAATTTACCTATCCCACGAAAGGCTTCTTTTTTACTGCCCCTCATCCCGTGAAAGC
>JAEOSA010000200.1 GCA_016840595.1 Candidatus Hermodarchaeota archaeon
AGAGAAACTGTTCCCGCTCCAAAATGAAATACAATCATACCGGGTCCACCATTATCTGGATATGATAATATTGGAATAGCGTCGGCTACACCAGCCCCAACAAAGGCCGCTGAACCTGAACAGAAGAGGCGATACGAGTCGGGTTCATCCGAGAGGTCAGGACCGGTCGAAGCGCGGTTTACTGTCATTTCCATTAGATATTGAGGTCCAGTATGTGTATCCATACATTGGGGCATGTAGGCTGTAATGTAGTCTAATTCTGCGTCGATAAGGGCTAGATTTTGTATCACAAATTCGGTGCCACGACAAACACTAAACAACGATCCACCAGCAGCAAGATATTGGCGTATTTGGGTAATCCCCGCCTGGGTTACATCCCAAATGTAGTGATTTGGTCCCCATGCAGGGAAGACGAGAAGATCATAATTTGTTAATGCACCCGCGATAATATCATCCCCTTCGACTAGTTCTACGGTAGCGTTCATCCAAGAATACATATTCCACATTGCATTGAAACTCGGATTATCATTGACGATGCTACTCTGATATTCCTCAATGCCATATACCGCAACATTAACACCCTCCAAGTCGGTGGGTGGTTGGGCCACAACCGTTCTTGGGAGCACAGAAACTAGGGAACCAAAAAACAAAGTCAGCACGATGAGACAAACATATGCGGAATATTGCTTCCGCCTCCAAGAAAGCCACCAGGCCAAGACAGCTCACCACGATAGGAAAGTTACTCTTTTGCTAGTTTGATGTCCCTTTTATTTACATGGAAACCGGATAATGAGAAAAAATGCAGCTAACACCCGTAACCGAGTGGTTTTTCGAACCAACAAAGTCAGAAATCTTCAAGAAAACATTACGCATAGTCGGGGTTTTAAGTTAGAGGGGGTAAGAAGCCCGTGAGTTGGCTGAAATGGAATACCGACAAATGCACAAAGATGAGTTACATCGTGTAGCAGAACTCGATCGTCGCGAAGTCATCGAACACATCTACTATTTTCGGAATGGCAAGTTAGAACTCGAAAAAGAACACTGGGACATCCCTGAATGGTCAACAGAACAGAAACAAGAATATCACCAACGAATACAAGACATCTACCAACGGGGTGGCACAGTTATTGGTGCCTTCGAGAGTTCAAAAATTGCAGGAATTATTGCCCTCGACCATGAGTTCTTCGGGAGTAATGTGGATCGCCTCAATCTTGCAGCTCTCTGGGTCAGCCAACCATTCCGAGATCGAGGTATAGGTCGATACTTAGTTGAATTGGTCAAAAAGAAAGCGAAAGCGCTGGAAGCAAAGAGCCTCTATGTTTCCGCAACTCCATCAAAGAAAACTGTAGAGTTCTATTTGAGTTGTGGATTCCAACCAGCAATGGAAATTGATCCGAAATTGTTCGAATTAGAACCAGAGGATATTCACATGGAATTTAAATTTTGATTCTTTTTTGAATTGTGCTAATCCCTTGAACAGTGTGTTCTAAACTTTAGGATTATAGGTACGTGTTGCTAGTAGAGCATCCGATTGAAGGAATGTAAAATGTCATTTCTAAAGAAGATTAAAACTGGTTTCTTGAATGTTAGTGGCTACCTTGTTCTCCTCCTCCAACAGATTCCTCCACTGGGTGTATACCCTGCATTAATGACGTTGCCAGTGTTTCTTTACCTGCTTGCTTTGGCATCACAATTTCCCTGGAGTATTCCGAACGCAATCGTCGAAGGGATCCAAATGAGCATTCTCTTGTTCCCTCTAGAAGCCATTATCACTGTTGCAGGGTTCGTTCTTGTAATTTACTCGATTGTCTACTTGCTCAGACATCGAAAGGAAGGTCTCGTCACCACTGGTCCATATCGATTTATTCGCCACCCTCAATACGCGGGTTTTATTCTTCTCACCCTTGGCTTAACTGCACTTAGCTATAATGTTCTCAAAATCACGTTTGGTATGGGCTGGCTAACGCCAGAGGCCACACTGGCATTATGGTTTGGTCAACTTGCAATCTATATCGCCCTCGCCTTCATCGAAGAATCCCACCTTGCCAAAACCTTTGGTGCCGACTACGCGACGTACAAGGAAAACACCTCTTTTCTGCTACCTCTAAAAAGCCTGGGCTACTTTGAGATTCCCCTCTCCATAGCCTGCCTCGTAGGAATTCTTTTCGGCCTTATTATCCTTGGATCCCCACCAATCTTCGCCATATAACAAGAACCAGATATCAAAAACCAGAGACCCATTCAACATCAAAATTGCCAATGAAATCTAAAATTCCAGTGTATGGATTAAGATTTTCCAATTAGGAACTTCTCTCGTTCCATTTCAACAACTGCTAATGGGGGGATTAGCAACGTTTGGATCTCATTTAGGTCCCTAACTACACCTTGGGTTAATGCATTATGAAGCCGTTGCGAGGCGCGTCTCACCAAGGAACTCCGTAAATCCTTACCCGTCATCCCCCGCATGGCATGATATGTTTGATCAATGATATTATCTAACGAAGCGGCAATACAGCTGATGAGTTCTGGATTGCCAAAGATGTCAACAGGTTCATTTTTTGATTGTTCGAAGGCTTTCTGAGCCTTCTTATCACGAAAAGCACCTCGTGCAATGATGACTGCTGCCGAAAAAAGGGCTTTTCCAGTGGGATCGAAGGCATCCAACATTCGCATATCTTCTTCAAAGTCAGTCATCAGTTGTTTCCAAGCTTTTAGCGCCCTTTTCAGTTGCTGCTGTTCTGTAGTCACAAATTCCCGAATTCTTGGCAGATACTCACCAGCCAATGTCGCAACGAGTTGCTGATAGCCTTTCCGATTTGCTGCAAAAGTCTCCCTTCTAAGCCCGCGTTTTCTACCCTGTCGCCAGTCACGAATTAACCCGTTTATATTTTCGATGGACATACCTTCCACCCTGATATTCCTTCAGTAACCTCTTTTTTAAGATGGGTAAGACCAACGATTTAAGCCCAAATCGAAGTGAAAACAAAAACGGGATGTTTTGAAGGTATTTTCTAAATTTATATAAAGCCGGTTTTTCATCGGCAGACAACGAAAACCGTTGAAGAGAGGCCTATTCGTGGCAAATAAGACTGATTACCAACCCCGGTTGTACCAACTGAACGCCCGAGACCAAGTCATTACCAGATTAGAAAATAATGAACAAAAAGTGTTCTTGCTACTTCTTCCCACGGGGATGGGCAAGACCTTCATCTCGACCCTAATTGTTGAGATGCTCATCGAACGAAACTTACTCCACCCAGAGGAAAAAATACTCTTTCTGGTCCAAGATCGCAAACTCAAATATCAACTCTATGAGATGGCAAAATCGTACGGACTATCGAACCAAGGCTATCTCTTCTTATTAGATGAAGAGAAAACCCTTCCAGCCCCAATGACTCGCCAACACGCAGACATGGCTAAGTTCCTCTTTGCCACACCAATTCTCTTACTGAACGCAATAACCGGACGAACCAAACGCATCCAAAAAAACACACTAGAAAGAATCCGTGTAGTAATAATCGACGAAATCCTTGACATCTTTGCCCAAAGCTATGGCAAAAAACGCCCACGCAAAGAAACCATCCAATTCATTGAACGCAAATATGGCAATGGTAGAAAATTCATTCAAATTATCGCTGATCTTAAACAAGAACTTGAAGCCTCCGAGACCGTGAACTACAAAATCGACGAAAAACGTCTTGAAGATCATGTCATTCGTGAATTTTCAGCTCGCAACTATCGATTGAATAAGAAATTCGAACCCATCCTCAACCTCTTGAACTTGCTTAATCACGCTTCAGATCGTATTGTTATTGGTCTTACGGCAGCCCTTTCCCAAGATGCAAAAATCGACCTCCTCAAAACCACCTTCGGCGGTGACCAACGCGTCGCCGAAATCCGCCCAGTGGGTGACGACTTTGAAGATCATAAACCC
>JAEOSA010000201.1 GCA_016840595.1 Candidatus Hermodarchaeota archaeon
GAATTTGGACAAAAAATCGCAGCCCAACTCTGATACAAAACTGAAAAAGAGGAGGAAGGGCGGGTTGCATCCCACCCTCTGAGAGTTTAATAATTTAGACGACTACGTAGTCAGCCATATAAGAGACTGAAAAGAGGCTGTCATGAATCCAGATTACTGCTAGGCCATGTTTACACCGCGGGAGTCGTACGAAGGTGAGACAGCGATCAAGGGCAAATATTTCAGATTCCCACAGGGGATTATCTAGATTAGCGAAATAGATTATCCGCAGTGTGTATTTCTCTTTCTTACCCCAATAGACCTGATAGCCATCAACCAAGATTGTATAGTCTCCCGGTCCTATTATGCTTGTAACCTCAGGAGATGCTCCAGATGCTCCTTCAACGTTCACTCCGCTAGGCCCAATGATGACCATATCCAAGTCGCTAGTAGCCCACTTCGTCCAATCAAGTTTCCAAGATAGCTCAACGAAGGCAAATCCAGTCTCATCAGGAATGGTGAAACTATAAGCGTCTATTTCGCCTTCCCTAATCTTTCCTTTGTGTTTCTCGATAGTCCCGTCATAGATTGATACCTGAGCTTGATCGACATTGACGCCTTTATTCCAGATACCTAGCCATCGGCCCCACTTGCACGCCTTTACTTCAACAAGTTCGATAGTTACTTCCTCGATAGTCAAAGGTGCATAAGATGAGAAGTCTCCAGCCAGCACCAACCGGATTAACCCTGGCCCCACAGCCACATTTGCTGAGAACTGAATAACACCGTCTCCGAAGAAATAGACAATGGGTATATGGTATTCGGGAGCCCCTTCTCTACCAGTTGAACTTAGATAAAGTACACCTGCATCACCAAAGAGTGGATTCTGTTCCTCCCAGGGTGCGAATTCAACACCCGATAGGGTGATTCGAATCGCATCGACTTGACTCCCCACCCAGAAGGCAAAGTACTCGTACAGACCCGGTTCGAGGGTAACATCGTTAATGACGGCTTTCCCCCCTCTTACGCGGAGAGTTTCAATGGGTGGGCGCCACCACTTACCAAAATGGTGACCCCATTTCCACTTGCATCCACAGTCACACTCTGATTCCATATCTTTGATAAGCTCTAAGGAGTTGACACAGTTGATATAGCCAGCACCCTGTTCCATGGCACTGTAGCCATCGATTGGCACAGCGCCTTCCATAATAGCCTTCTTGATTTCTTTGGGTCCAAGGTCCAAGCCATTGTTTTTGATGTAAGCGGTTAGTAGTGCAGCCTCTCCAGCCACTTGTGGACAGGAGAAAGATGTTCCACCGCCCAGATGAATTGTATATGGCCACTCTTGGGGAGTAGCCTCAAAGAACAACCAGGAACCGGTGGCAACTACATCGGGCTTAATACGACCATCGGATGTCGGTCCACGACAGCTGAAATCAGCAATCGTAAAGTCCTCAGAAGGATAGTAAAACGGACCGACTGGTATACCCCAGACAATTCCTGCGAACACTCGTTCATGAATTGGATCGGCTGCTGCACCCACGGTGATGGCGGTCTTAGCTGTGCCAGGTGAGCCTACACGAAGTGGAGCTGGACCCTCGTTACCTGCCGATACTACAACTGTGATACCTAACGCCGTTGCGGCATCTACGAGCAAGTCTGTTGGGTCACTACCGGGTGCTCCGACGACACCTCCAAGGCTCATGCTAATGACATCAACGCCTTCCTCAATAGCTAGATCAAGGCCCTGCATAACCATTGATGAAGGTACTCCACCGCCTGTATGATCAAAAACCTTGACTGCATAAATTGAAGTAAATGGGGCAATGCCAAGACATGCACAGTGAATATTTCCGTCTGTGTCAATCCACGTTCCTTCAGGATCAAAAGCAGCAATCGATTCACCCCAAGGATGGCCTTGTCCGAAGGTGATTAGTACATTTGCCGCGATGAGGTCTGCGCAGGCGGTTCCGTGAAAGTGGTTCATTGGGTTGCCATAGCCTTCGTAGGTTGTGCCGACATCAAAGCTGATATCAACCCCATCGTAGACCGCGTCCCAATACCAAGGATACCATTCGATACCATAGTCTGGGTCTACCCATGGTCCGACCCAACAGCCGGTGTCAATAATCGCAACACTGGTTCCCATTCCAAATCCGGTTTCATCCCAAATTAGATCAGCCAAGGTATAGTAGTTATTGGTGTACGTTGAGGGAATCGTGGCAAGATTTTCGATTGTGATTGGCTCGATTTTAAGACCGGGATCTGATGTTGTAAGCAGGTCAAGAGACGAAAATGCACTTTTTGATGCCTGTAGATATTGCATTGTGTCTTGGTATATTGTGACAACCAGCGGGCTTGCAGCTAGTTCAAGTAGTGTATTGGCGGGAATAGCGACGGCAATAGCATTGGTATGAGTATATTCAATTGTTACAGTACCGCCTAACTCCTCAATGAGCGCGGAGATTTGACTGTAATCATTGGTCGTCGTTGCTACAATGACATTCACTGGAGTTGATCCCTGTGTTAGGAGACTTGTTACTCCAAAGCCTAATTTATCAGCGGGGGTAGGTGTGGTTACTGGTGTGATAGAAATTTCAGTTGCCATTTGTGTAAATGAGAAAGTCATTGGAAGAAGCCACAAGGCTAACAGCGATAGAAAAACAATAGCTTTCAAGTTAGAATTGCTTCGCATTAGTCCAATTTTGTACATTTCCAGATAACACTCCAATATTGTCCTAATTGGGATCAGATAAAGGAAAATGACTAGAATCCCAAGGCACAACCCAACTACTTCAGCCTGCACCTATTACCCGAAACGTCTCTTTCTTCGACTCCGTTGCGGGTTAACCACTGAACGAACCTTTCCAACTGTCCCTATTAGGATCCGTCTTACATTCCCTTTGAGGTCTTTAATATTCGTTTCGTGTTCCAGAACCAGCAATTAGGGCATCTAGGTGATGATATACTTGAAAAACAAGAAATATACAAAAATCGCTAATCGTATATTCTTTCACACTGAAGCTGGATAAAAAGTTTAAAAATTGAGATCTGAAGGTGTTTTCAGACCTCAACTTTTAATCCGAGTTCACGGACGAGTTCCTTGTATCGGTTGCGTACTGTGACTTCTGTGACTCGGCTAATTTCAGCAATTTCGCGTTGAGTACGGCGTTCGCCTTCTTGGATGGAGGCGATGTAGAGGCTAGCCGCGGCAAGACCCGTGGGGTCTTTACCAGCAGTGATACCTTTGGAACGAGCGGAATCAACGATTTCGGCAGCGGTATGTTGGACGTCACCACTAAGTTCGAGGGCTTGGGCAAAACGTGGAATGAAGTCAGTGGGTGACGCAATTGGAATGCGAACTTCGAGTTCGCGAAGGAGAAGCCGATAGCATCGTCCCAGTTCCTTTCGGCTGATGCGGCTGTGGTGAGCGATTTCATCGAGGGTTCGGGGGACTTGCCGTAGGCGGCACGCGGCGTAGACGCAGGAGGCAATCATGGCTTCAATACTACGACCACGAATGAGGTGGTGTTCAATAGCCCGACGATAGAGGATAGCTGCAGCTTCTTTAACTGGACGTGGAACACCCAGTTGGCTGGTCAATCGATCAAGTTCACTCATTGCATAAGCTAAGTTGCGGTCAATACTAGAATGAACTCGAGTTCGAATCTGCCATTTTCGAAGCCGGTAGATTTGAGCCCGCCGGCTAGGAGCCAGTTTTTTGCCGTAGGCATCACGATTGCGCCAGTCAATCATGGTGCTAAGGCCTTTGTCGTGGACGGTGTATGTCATAGGGCTGCCAACGCGGCTACGTTTGTCGCGTTCTTCTGAGGTAAATGCCCGCCATTCGGGTCCCTGATCAACCATATGGGCATCGATTACGAGCCCGCAATTTCGGCAGATGATTTCTCCGCGAGTTGTGTCGCGGATGACTTCTTGTCCGCTGCAA